>NZ_ALBR01000026.1:0-120134 GCF_002081505.1 Bacillus sp. CDB3
AGAATGCTAATATGCCAAAAGGAAGAGGAATGGTAAAATGGCAACCGTTTGCTAGTATGCCAGAGCAGTTTGCCTGCATTAAAGAAATGATCCAGGAGCAAACGGAAGTCCCACGTCCAATCTTAACGCAAGATGCGAAAGAAATGATTGAAAATAAGCTGTTAATTTCATTTTTAAGTGAGGAAGAGGTTTTACTTACATATTATAAAAGTGGCTATCTATATAAAAATTACATAACAGTAATAAATATAAATCCATTAAATGAGACGATTATATGTACTGATGCTTTTTGTAATAAGAGAATGTTTAAGTTTGGTGATGTAATTGAAGTGAATTAGGGGGGGAGAAATAAAAATATTATCTCTTCCTAACTTAATTATACCACGTAAATAAAGTTCGAAATAGACTGTTTCTTCTCATTTACTACTGCTACAATCAAGAACACATGCATAGTAAGGAGAGATGTTAAATGAGTTCTTTCGTTCTCGATTTTCAGGAAATAGAAAAAACGCAGCTTTCGCTCGTTGGTGGAAAAGGATTGAATTTAGGAGAGTTATCTAACATTCAAGGTATACAAGTGCCAGAAGGTTTTTGTGTTACAACGGTAGGATATGAAAAGGCCATCGAACAAAATGAAGCGTTTCAAGCTTTGTTGAATCAATTAACAATGCTAAAAATTGAGGACCGAAATCAAATCGGTGAAATCAGTAAGAAGATTAGAGAAATCGTTATGGCAGTAGAAATTACTTCCGATGTTGAGAAAGCAGTTACTCATTATCTCTCATGTTTTGGAAATGAGCATGCTTATGCAGTGCGTTCTAGCGCTACTGCTGAAGATTTACCACATGCCTCGTTTGCAGGTCAACAAGATACGTATTTAAATATTATTGGAAAAGAAGCTATCTTGCAGCATATTAAAAAATGCTGGGCATCCTTATTTACAGATCGAGCGGTTATATACCGAATGCAAAACGGTTTTGAACATAGCCAAGTTTCTATATGTGTTGTCGTTCAAAGAATGGTTTTCCCGCAGGCTTCAGGAATTTTATTTACTGCTGATCCAATTACTTCTAATCGAAAGGTGTTATCAATCGATGCAAGTTTTGGGCTTGGTGAGGCGTTAGTATCAGGCTTAGTATCTGCTGATAATTATAAAGTAAAAGAAGGCGAAATTGCGGGAAAGATGATAGCAACTAAAAAATTAGCTATCTATGGACGAAAAGAAGGCGGAACAGAAACAAAACAAATTGCTCCTAATCAGCAAAAGGTTCAAACACTTACTGAACAACAAATATTACAGCTAGCACAGATAGGAAGACAAATCGAAGCTTATTTTGCTTGTCCGCAAGATATTGAATGGTGTTTAGTTGATGATACATTTTATATAGTTCAAAGTCGTCCGATTACGACTTTATATCCAATTCCAGAAGCAAATGATCAAGAAAATCATGTATATATATCGGTTGGTCACCAACAAATGATGACCGATGCGATGAAACCACTAGGGTTATCTTTTTTTCTGTTAACGACTAGTGCGCCTATGCGCAAAGCGGGAGGAAGGCTGTTTGTTGATGCTACACAAAAATTAGCTTCACCTGCTAGCAGAGATTACTTAATAAACACTTTAGGAAAATCAGATCCGCTCATACGAGATGCATTAACGACTGTAATCGAGCGAGAGAATTTTATCAAATTGTTACCGGATGATGAAAAAGAAAAAAGTGTTAGTAAAAGTGCGCCGCCTGCAAGTTCGCAACCAGAAACCGAAAACGATCCGGCAATCGTTACGGATTTAATAAAGAATAGTCAAGCATCGATCGAAGAGTTAAAACGAAACATACAAACGAAATCAGGATCAGATGTACTTAATTTTATTTTGGAAGATATTAAGCAATTAAGGAAAGTATTATTTAGCCCGCAAAGTATATCTGTCATTATGGCAGGTATGAATGCTTCCTCATGGGTCAATGAAAAGATGGAGCAATGGCTAGGGGAAAAGAATGCTGCAGACATACTTTCACAATCTGTACAACATAATGTTACGTCAGAAATGGGGCTAGCGTTATTGGATGTGGCAGATGTGATTCGGTCGTATCCAGAAGTTATTGCGTATTTACAACATGTAGAAGATGATAGCTTGTTAGATGAACTAATCCAGTTTAAAGGCGGGGAAAAAGTTCGGGATGCAATCCAAGCTTTTCTGAATAAATACGGAATGAGATGCAGCGGAGAAATCGACGTCACGAAAACGCGCTGGAGTGAACAGCCAGCTACAATTATCCCGATGATTTTAAATCATATAAGAGACTTTGAAGTTGGTGCGAGTAAGCGAAAGTTTGAAGAAGGGCTGCAGGAAGCTTTGAACAAAGAAGAAGAGTTATTACATCGATTGCAGCATTTGTCGGATGGGGAACAAAAAGTAGAAGAAACGAAGCGAATGATTCGTAACATCCGAAATTTCATCGGTTATCGTGAATACCCGAAATACGGCATGATTCATCGTTATTTCATATATAAGCAGGCGTTATTGAAAGAAGCAGAGCAACTTGTGCAGAGCGGTGTCATTCATGAAGTTGATGATATATACTACCTAACTTTTGAAGAGCTTCACGAAGTCGTTCGCACAAATAAACTAGATTATGAGGTTATTCATAAACAAAAAAATGATTACAAATTATATGAAAAACTAACGCCTCCGCGTGTTATTACGTCTGATGGAGAAATCATTACTGGGAAGTACAAACGAGAAAATCTCCCGGCTGAAGCAATCGTAGGTCTGCCTGTTTCTTCAGGAGTGATTGAGGGGAGAGCACGCGTTATTTTAAATATGGAAGATGCGAATTTAGAAGATGGAGATATATTAGTTACTGCCTTTACTGACCCTGGATGGACCCCATTGTTTGTGTCTATAAAAGGGTTAGTCACCGAAGTTGGCGGACTGATGACACATGGAGCAGTTATCGCACGTGAGTATGGATTACCAGCAGTCGTAGGGGTAGAGAATGCTACAAAACTAATAAAAGACGGGCAACGAATTCGGGTACATGGAACAGAGGGATATATTGAGATACTGTAGTTGCACTTTAAATGAAAGATCATCCGCTATAAGTAGTGGATGGTCTTTTTATTTTTTTAGCCAGTTGCTATCACCTGAAACATCGATGAATCAGAATGTATATCAATCTAAAAAAAAGAATATTTTCAAAAATATTACAAATCAAGACAATATATTGCGAATTATTAGAATGTTCTTTATTATATAAACGTTGGAACGTATTTAATATTGGGGAGGAATAGGGATGAAGAAAAAGCCTTTTAAAGTGCTGTCTACGCTTGCGGCAGCAGCTGTGCTTAGTTGCACATTTGGGTATGGGGGTCAATCTGTTTATGCGGCAACGCCGTCTAATGCAGGAACTTTAAGTCCAATTGATGAAAATTTAATTCAAGAGGAGCGTTTAGCAGATGCGCTCAAGAAACGCGGTGTAATTAGTGAATCTACGTCGAAAGAAGACACATTAAAAGCTGTTGAAAAATACGTAGAGAAGAAAAAAGGCGAAAATGCTGGAAAAGAACCCGCAGCGGGGGACAGTGTTACGAGAGAAGCTGCTGATTTTTTGAAAAAAGTTAAAGATGCAAAAGCAGATGAGAAAGAAAAAGTAAATCAACCTGCTAGTGGCCCGGTAGTTGGACAAGAGCCGGTTAAAGGCGGATTAAACGGTAAAGTACCAACTACTTCAGCGAAGCAAAAACAATATAACGGTGATGTTCGTAAAGATAAAGTTCTTGTATTGCTAGTAGAGTTTGATGACTTTAAGCATAACAATATTGATCAAGTACCAGGTTATATGTATTCAAACGATTTTAATCCAGAACATTATCAAAAAATGTTATTTGGTGATGAGCCGTTTACACTCTTTGATGGTTCAAAAATCCCAACATTTAAACAATATTATGAAGAGCAATCTGGTGGCAGCTATTCAGTCGATGGGACAGTGACAAAGTGGTTGACAGTTCCTGGTAAAGCAGCGGATTATGGTGCAGATGCTGGTGATGGCGGTCATGATAATAAAGGCCCAAAAGGACCTCGTGATTTTGTAAAAGAGGCATTAAATGCAGCTGTAGAAAGTGGTATTGATTTATCTGAATTTGACCAATACGATCAATATGACAATAATGGTGATGGTAATAAAAATGAACCAGATGGTCTGATTGATCACTTAATGGTCATTCACGCTGGAGTTGGGCAAGATGGAGGCGGCGGTAGACTAGGTGATGACGCAATTTGGTCACATCGCTGGAATCTTGGAGCACCATATCCAATTGAAGGAACAAAAGCAAAGGTTGATAACTGGGGCGGTAAAATGGCAGCATACGATTACACAATTGAGCCAGAAGACGGAGCAGTTGGTGTATTCGCGCATGAATTTGGTCATGATTTAGGTCTTCCAGATGAGTATGATACGAAGTACTCAGGAGCAGGTGAGCCAATTAACTCTTGGTCTGTTATGAGTGGCGGCAGCTGGGCTGGTAAAATTGCAGGAACAACGCCACCGAGTTTCTCTCCGCAAAACAAAGAGTTCTTTCAAAAGAACATGGGTGGAAACTGGGCAAATATTGTAGAGGCTGACTATGATAAATTAAACCGTGGTATCGGTCTTGCGACGTACTTAGATCAAAGTGTAACGAAATCAAATCGTCCTGGTCTGATTCGGGTTAACTTACCAGACAAAGATGTAAAAGGTATTCAGCCTGCATTTGGTAAGAAATATTACTATAGTACAAAAGGCGATGATCTTCATACAACATTAGAAACGCCAGTGTTTGATTTAACAAATGCAGCAAATGCGAAGTTCGATTACAAATCATTATATGAAATTGAAACAGGGTATGACTTCCTTGAAGTACATGCAGTGACAGAAGATGGTACGAAAACGTTAGTGGATCGAATTGGTGAAAAGAATGTGAAAAATGGTCTAGACACAACAGATGGTAAATGGGTAGATAAGTCATATGACTTAAGCAAATTTAAAGGTCAAAAAGTAAAATTAGTATTCGAATACATTACAGATGGTGGTTTAGCACCGAACGGCTTTACTTTTGATAATGCTACATTAACTGTAGATGGAAATGTTGTATTCTCTGATGATGCAGAAGGCGAAACGAAATTAAAATTAAATGGTTTCGTTGTAGCAAACGGTTTTGATAAGAAGAAGCATAACTACTATTTAGAGTGGAGAAACTATGCTGGTGCTGATCAAGCGTTAAAATATAGCAGTGGTGTACCGTATAATACAGGTCTTCTAGTATGGTATGCAGACTCTAGCTTTACAGATAATTGGGTTGGTATGCATCCAGGCGAAGGTTTCTTAGGAGTTGTTGACTCTCATCCAGAGGCAATTGTTGGAACGCTAAATGGCAAACCAACTGTTAAAAATAGTACAAGATTCCAAATCGCAGATGCTGCGTTCTCCTTTAACCAAACGCCAGCATGGAAAGTTGTATCTCCAACACGCGGAACATATGATTACAAAGGGTTACCAGGTGTAACGAAGTTTGATGATTCTAAATCGTATATGAATGATTTGATCCCAGATGCAGGACGTAAATTACCGAAGTTTGGATTGAAATTTGAAGTAGTTGGACAAGCAGATGATAATTCTGCAGGTGCAGTTCGTTTATATCGTTAATAATGGAGAAGCTGTTGAAGGGGATTCCTTTCAACAGCTTTTTTTTCATAGGAACATAAATTTCTAGCTATTAATAAATACACAGCTATAGGGTATTACTCTAATGAAAATTACATAATAGTAGTTGATATAAAACCATTAAATGAGATGATTACTTTTACAGAGACAGAGATGTTTTTCGTAATAAATGCATCTGTAAGGTTATTGATGTAATTGAGGTTGATAAAAACATAGTTCAATGCGACTGACTTATTTTTTTAAACCTGCTGCATAAAAAGGTCCATGAACTGCGATTGTTGATAAAATATGAGCAATTTCCTCCGGTGTTTCTTTTTGCCCATTATTTAACCATTGCTGAATGACACCTATATGAGCAGATGCCATATAAGAAGCTAAGTATTGGCTTGGGACAAGTAAATTCTCTTTCTTAATAAGAGCATCATTCGTATCTTCAAACAGTGTTTTCCACATAAAGTCTTTCAGTTTTGTTTGGAATGATAAATCTCCTTTTGGACTAAGTACAGCTTTTATAAAATCACTATTTTCATTTAGGAATTCAAGTATAGAAGCGATAAGTACAAATGGAGTCGTTGGGGAAGGATTTGATCCAAGATCCGCAATAACTTCTGGAAATTTCTTTTTGCAATGCTAGACATCTCGTACATAATTTCTTCTTGGCATCTCGTCATTAAATCAAATTTATCTAGATAATGTGTATAAAACGTGCCACGGTTTATGTTCGCTTTCGTTGTAATATCTTTTACTGTAATGGCGTCAAAGCCTTTTTCTTCAATTAATTCCACAAATGCATTTCGTATTGCCGTTTTCGTACGAATCACGCGTAAATCTAAATTACTATCTCGCAAAGTATGTCCCTCCTAAATTTTCTTCAACATATTTATCAAATGTGTCTTATAACCGACACATTTGCGTTTTTTGATTATTGTATAAGGTTCAATGCAAACATATAATTCAAAATATAAATAAACAACACGTTGTTCACTTATTGTAACTGAAATTAAAGGAGGGGAAAAGAACGTGTTTAAAAATAAACTTTTATTATTATCACCAGTCATTGCACTACTTATTGTCTTTATTTTTTCATTAACATTATTTCCAACTGTTCAACCAAAGCCAAAAAACATGCCAATAGCAATTGTAAATGAGGATCAAGGAGTAGAAATTCCGAATCAGCCTAAAATGAATATGGGGCAAACAATTGTTGATATGATGAAAAAATCATCGAAATCAGATGAAGAACCTGCGGTGAAGTGGGTAGAAGTAAAAAATAAAGAAGCCGTTCAAAAAGGTTTAAACAATCAAGAGTATTATGCAGCATTAGTTATTCCGAAAGAATTTAGCGCAAAACAAGCATCATTACGAACGCCACAACCATCTTCGCCAGAGGTAGAAATATTCATAAATCAAGGAATGAATACAGCGGCATCAACTATGGCAGGGCAAATATTAAATGGTGTAGTTGATAATATGAACAATACTGTTCGTACTGAGCTATTAGACGGATTGAAAGCAAAAGGAGCTACTTTAACAGCTGATCAAGCTTCAAATTTAGTAACACCTATTGCGAAGAAAGTAACAAATGTGAATGAAATTGGCAAAAATAGTGCGAACGGTAACTCACCAATATCATTATTCCAACCGCTATGGATTGCCAGTTTAGCGAGTGCAGCAATCATCTTTATTGCGATTAGTAAAATGCCAGTAGGTTCACGAAAAGAAAACTTTGTATTGAAAGTAAAACAAATAGTAACAGGGGCTATCGCCGCGCTTGTAATCGGATTTGGTCTTACATGGATTGTAGATGGAATGGTAGGATTAAATATTTCGAATGTAACGGATACGGCGTTGTTCTTATCTATTACAGCGTTTAGTTTCTTCTTAATGATTACAGCGGTGCTCTCATTAGTTGGACTAAATGGGATCGGATTATTCGCTTTATTGCTGTTCTTCGGAGCACCATTATTATCGCTAGCGCCTGAGATGTTGCCCTCGTTTTATCAAGACTGGGTTTACTCATGGTTACCAATGAAATTTATGATCGAAGGACTTAGAGAAATCTTCTTCTTCGGAAAAGGTTTAAGTTGGAGTACACCAGTTACTGTCCTCGTTTGGATTGGTGTAGTAAGTATGGTTACTATACTAGCAACTGCTTTCAAACGTAATGCAGTAAAAGGGCATAAAACAGAATTGAATGTTTAAAAAAAGCCGTTTCACTATTTAGTGAAACGGCTTTTTGTGGTGAAATCTATAAACTGAAGAATTCGTATTTGCTGTTGTAGCCTTGGAATAAATTTTGATAATTTTTGTGATTTTTTCTCAATTTAAACGCCTGATTGTTAAACAGTGTTTTGTTTGGAATTAAGGCGGGATCTCTAAAGATCACGTACGTTCCAAACAATCTCACCACGCTCGTCCTCCCATGTACTGTGATGCCGCTTAAATCCTATCTTTTCTAGCACCCGGAGGGAAGCAACATTCCAAGCGCCTACAGTCGACCAAAGTCTATGGCGCCCAGTAGCAATCGCAGCGTCCAGCACAACGGATGCTGCCTCAGTCGCATAGCCTTTACCATGAGTACTGCGGAACAACTCGTATGCAATCTCCGGCTCTTCAAGTGTGGAACGTCCGATAATCAGGCCGCAGTATCCGATGAAATCGCCTTCGTCTCTCCTTCGAATAGTGAGAAGGGAAATGCCATTTTCGTCTGCCTTCTTGCGCATCTCAATAAGCCGGCTACGAACGGAGTCGAGGGTCGGCATGTCCACACCACGTTCGCCAATTAATTTTCTCATCCAAACGGAATCGGATTCCTCCCACATACTCAGATCAAGTCGTTCGGTTTTTAGCTGGAACTCCATAGTTTTAAATAAAGATGGCATAGTGGAACCTCCTAGTTATGTCACTGAACTCATAATAGCTTCGCACCGCATCATGTTGAACCTCTCGTTGATTCGCGAATGTATTTTCCAACTCCCGCGAGAGTTATAGCAACAGTATACAAAAAATTAGTGTTATTGTATGCATAAGCAATTACCCTACAAAATAGACCTTGTTATCAAACTTTACTTTCAATTTAAAGCCGTCCCGTTATATACACATGCTCCTACTATTTCAAAATGCATAAAATGTTATGCGAAAGTATGGAGGGGATACGATGTATAATTCGAATTATTATGATTGGTATAGGCAAAATGATAAGTTAATTAGCGATATTGAAAAAGCAATTGATGGAGAGTTTACGGCTATAAATTGCTATGCAAAATTAGCTAATATGGCTCCAAATCAAGTAGAGAAAAAACAAATTCTTGAAATCCGTAATGATGAAATCAGACATTTTCATCACTTTGTACAAATCTATACGAATTTAACTGGTAGGCAACCTAAACCAAAGCTTAATGAAGGATGTCCTAATACGTACTTACAAGGATTAGAATTTGCTATACAAGATGAACAAAAGACAGTAGATTTTTATTTGGAAATTTCAGATGAGACATCAGATGCATCTATGAAAGATTTGTTGCGGAGAATAGCTGCAGATGAACAAAATCATGCGGTATGGTTTTTATATTACTTTGTGAAGTCGAAGTGAATTACTTAAAAATAAATAGAAGAAAAAGCACCTTAGTTATGTGTAACAATTGAGGTGCTTTTTTATATTTAATTTAAAACTGAAGCGAGCTATTGTGAAGTACTTGCTTTCCAAAGAATAATATGTTTGATTAGGTAATAATTACCGTTTTTAAAAAGGAATAGAGATGATTATTCATGGTCTATAAAGAAGGGATAAACAAATGAAAAGAGGAATTTTTGTAGATATTCCAAATGAATATGATAATTTACTTTGGAAAGTGTTAAAGCCGGTTAATATTTCTTCATTCGATTGGTGGGTGGGTAGTGAGGAGTCATACTTAGTAGCACGTGGTGGGTTGGATGAGGCATTATTTCCAGAAGAACCGAGTATAGTGGAAGGATCAGATTTGAAAAGATTATTTAAAGACAATATATATTATGTTATTTTTGCAGATTTAAAAGCGTATCCAAAAGGAGAGGAAGTAGTAGATATTGAAACATATGAAGAATTTAAAGAGAGTAAGTGTGGATTAGTTTTACTAGTTGCGGATTGTACATACGTCACAGTTTACGCTAAAGACCAAAAAGAAATTAAATTGATGTATGAAAACGCAATTGATCAAGGGTTTTATGTTGAGTATGTTACAGATGAAAATGATGGAAGAACTCGTTTATCCGTGTGATAGGTATATAAAGGGGGAAGTAAATGAATCATATTACTGCTGATTTAGTTAAAAAGTTAATAGGGGCACAATTTCCAGAATGGGCACATTTAGAAGTGAAGCCTGTAAAGCTTAGCGGGCATGATAATAGAACGTTTCATTTAGGAGATCAGATGAGTATGAGATTACCAAGTGATGCAGCATATGCACCGCAAGTAGAGAAAGAAAATATTTGGCTTCCTATATTAAGTAAGGGACTTTCTTTACAAATTTCTGCACCAATTGCGAAAGGAAAGCCATCTGAAGAATGTCCGTGGCCTTGGTCTATTAATAAGTGGATAGAAGGGGAGACCGTTACGAAAGAAAATGTTCGTGACTTAGATGAGTTTGCGGCGGACTTAGGTTCATTTCTAGTAGAATTACAATCAATTGATACGAGTAACGGACCAATAGCTGGAGCGCATAATTTTTACCGGGGCGGGCTTATATCTGTATACGATAAAGAGGCAAGGGTAGCCATTGTAAATAATAAGGATGTTTTTGATGAGACATTATTAAAGCACCTTTGAGATTTAGCACTTCGGTCAACATGGAACCGCAAACCAGTTTGGGTCCATGGAGATGTAGCGCCGGGTAACTTACTTGTTAAAGATAGAAAGCTTTGTGCTGTAATTGATTTTGGTATTTTAGGAGTAGGAGACCCTGCTTGTGATGCAGCGATGGCATGGATATTTTTTGATAAGAATAGTAGAAAGGTATTTAAAGAAGCGTTACGTATGGATGAAGAAACATGGAATAGAGCGAGAGGATGGGCGCTTTGGAAGGCGCTAATTACATATGATGCGAATAGGGATAGTAATGAGAAAGTAGCCGAAGAATCGTATCGTGTGATTCAAGTGATTGTGGATGATTATGAGAGGTAATAGAAAAAGCCTATTTTGAATCATACGATCAAATGATATTATCCCCTTTAAGTAGACAGTGTAAAAAGACCATGTACATACATGGTCTTTTTACACTATTACTTGGAGGGGATTTTTCATGACTAAAAAAGGTTCAACATTTATTACATATTCAGAAGAATTAAAGTTAGCGGCTGTTCAAAGTTATTTAAACGGAGAAGGAAGTTACAATATAATAAAGGAAAAATATCAGATTAGAAGCTCTACACAACTAAAAAATTGGGTAAAAAAATATAAAGAATTTGGTGAAATTACAGATACTCGTGGAAAAAATGGTGGAATGAACGGTATATCAAATCCTCTAAAAGGCAAACGCGTTCATTTTAAGACGATTGAAGAGAAACGTGATTACTATAAGGAACAGGTTGAATATTTAAAAAAGCAGTATCCGAATCTGTAAATGGAGGTGCACTAAAATATACGGTGAGATATCATATCATCGAATCATTAAAGGGGAAATATCCAGTTATATGGCTTACGAAATTTGCGGGTGTACATCGTTCAAGTTACTATAAGTGGATTCATACAAAAAGTATGAAAAACATGCGACTAGAATCCGAGAAACGATTAAAAAAAGTAATACAATCTATTCACGTAAGGCACAAGGAATATGGTTATCCACGTATGAAAATCGCTTTACAGGAAGAGGGATTTCGGTATCTTTCTGTTGTACAAGATATTTATAATAACGAAGTTGTTTCTTGGAAAATATCCAAGCGCAACGATAATGAACTTGTATTAGATACAATTGAAATGTTGGCACAAAAAAGAGATGTGCGTGGAACCATTCTCCATTCAAATCAGGGATTCCAGTACACATCTCACGCCTACAACAAACGACTTTTAGGTTTAGGTATCATTGGCAGCCACTCTCGCAAAGGAAACTGCCATGATAATGCCTGTATTGAGTCATTTTTCTCCCATTTTAAATCGGAAATGTTGTATTTGAATCATTTTAAAACAGAAGCAGATTTAATACAAGCAATTGAAGAGTATATTTATTTTTATAACTATAAACGGTTCCAAAAACGACTCAACCACCGAGCTCCGATAGAATATCGAATCTCGATGGCTGCTTAGTCTTTTTAATATTGTCTACTTGACAGGGATAAGACCAGGATAGGGCTTATTTGTATATAAGTCTTATGTAAGTAGTAGGTACAGTAAGTAAAATTTATTTCTTATAATGGATATCTAATTGCTGGTTACAGTGAACACAATTCCACTGATAATCAATTGGGTAATCAAGTTCCTTTTTCGTATTTGCCACAGTAACCCATAAGCTATTTTTACAATTAGGACAATTGAAGTAAGCTTTATAACTAATAATTGCATTTGGGCTATTTCGATCCCAAAGTAAACCTATTATAGTTGTTAAGATAACAGCAATGATAAAAGCCATTAGACCAAATATCATAAATATAATGCCATGTATACCACATATAACCCAATACGTTTTTTGATCACAAAAAGGTGTCCTAAGTGAATTTGAATTAAGCAATACTTGGCTCTTTGCTAATTCATCATTAAAAATTTTTTCTCTTTCTTCATCTGTCAAGGCGCCAAGTTTCACTTTCATTTCTTCTTCTTTTTTCATTTTTTCTTGTTCGAAGACCATTTTTCGTTCTTCTGGTGTAAGGTTCATGAAATCACCTCATATATTTTTGTTGGAATTAATAATATGACAGGGTAATTATACCATATAGATACAAGTAGTACTTAAATTATTACACCGCCCTTAAATCAAGTTTTGAATTTTTACGTGAATAGGAACCTTTACCTTTTTTAGCTTTGTCAGCTTTTGCTGGTGGTGGCATAGTTCCTCGGTTTTGTGTCATAACACCAATACGTTTATCCTTATTCTTTTTTTCTTCATAGCAAATTCCTTCTTTCTATTATAATGGTTAAAAGAAAAAGACAGCCGGGGATGGCTGCCTTAATCCTTTAGGGAGGAAATTAAATGATAATTAGGTAAAGTAGATAGGCTCTAACAAGTTCGGATTCATGGGAGGTGTGAAAGTATAATAGCTTGTGAGGTAACTTACTTTCTTAATACAACCTTTTCAACTGGCACTTTCATTATTTACAAAACGTTGTATTAGAGGGTGAGTGGGGGATAACCCCGCACTCATTCGTTTTACACACTAACATTATTGGCTTTTAAAAATGTTTTAAATTTCACTCCTAGATCCTCTAAATTATCAAGAACAAATGCAATTTCATTAATTGACCAAAAATAAACGTTTCCATCGATAAAAGGATTAAAAACAACAGGAGCGTTACCATCAGCATCTAATAATGGCTTTATGTTAGCAAAGAAGGCACCCAATAGTTTTGTTTCTTCTTCCACACTCGTTATTAGAAATTGCCAGTGACTATTCAAATCGCTTTTCGTATCTTCCGCTTCAAAGCTATGCGGATAAATTCTGCCAATAAGAAAGGATATTTGAAAGGCTAGTTGCACAAAAAGTGTTTTATATTCCTGCTTCACATATCTCGATTCATCTCCACCTGCTAATACGAAGGTATCAAGGAATAAAGAAGATAACTCTGCTGCCGTTAAGTCTTTATAAGAACTTGGGTTCATACGAGGAAGAAGATTTTTTCTGCCATTTGCAAAATCAGTGGCGACGATATTGCAGCGTCTAAATTGTTCCTTATCATTTTCTTCAAGATGGGACATGTGTTTCTGATTAAAAAATGTGTTGTAAGACATATAAAAACCTCCAATAATAGTCAGTATAGTGAAATTATACAGTATAAATAGATAAAGAGGGGGGAATGAATTTCTCACACCCTTAAAATAATATCAACTTTAACTCTTTCAACATAATACCAATTTAGTTGAAAGACCGCGCCTGAAAATAAAAACCAGGGAAAACCCCTGGCTTAACATATTAATAGTGGTTTCTAGTAATCATTTCAAAATCGTCAGCATTTAAAAATAAGCCTTTTGGAAAAGATGACCCTGAAGTGTAAACAGTTACTACGTTGTCTGCATCTTTAATTCCTTTTTTAATAGCAAAGGTTGTTGGTAGATGGCTGTTACCTAAGCCATGAACCATAATGTTTTTAATGATTTTTTCTTTGAAATCAAGAGCTTCATCATGTTGATTGAATAAAGAGTCCTTAAATGATACATACGGGTCGATTTGAATATAACAGTCTTGGTCATTGTATTTAAAATAAGCCTTATTGTTTTTTGTCTGTAAATCATATTCAATACGAGCAATTTCATATTTTGATAAATTTAATCCGAAATTCATATGTGATTTCCTCCTAAGCTTGAGTGTGCAGAACATAAATATATTCTACATAAAACAACAAAAACCCTTTTATTTTTTAATGGCCGACATCTCCTTTTCCATAATATTATTATGTTAACTCTCTCTACTAAATACTAATTTAGTTGAAAGAGGGCGCCTGAAAATAAAACCAGGGAGAACCACCCTGATTCTCATGCACAATATGGATTGTACCGTCCTCAAAACTTTCAATACTTTGAGGACTGCCTAAGTAATATACATGTGTTATATAAATGTAGGAACAGTTACTTCAAAGTTTTAAAAAGATAAAGCTAAACAAAAGAACCTTCCATAAAGGTTGGGTTCTTTTGTTTGTTATTTTTATTAAAAGCAGGATGTTCCCACATCGCTATCAAGCTAAGAAAGCAAATACCCCAAAACGAGAAAATTGACATCTCCAGGTGAAAATGTACAATTTTTTGTTTTTTTTGAACTTTTATTCATCTTTCGTATATGACTTAATACTTCTTAAGAAGATTCCTAACCCTGCAAAAAAGAATCCTAAGCATAATAAGCTGGCTGGCGTTCCCCAAGTGATTTGATCTAGCATTTTTATCCCCTCCCATTTATTATTATATAGTATATATTTGGGTTTATCCATATTTTCCCTTGAATAGGTACCGCAATTAATAATACTCGAAGGTAAGTACGAGCAGCACCCCAATGGAGCACTCTTTCAGGATTAGCAAGACCTACCACTAAAGCTACTATTTAAAGTTTCACTTTATCGTAAAACATAGGTTTGTGCGATGTTTCTAATCCATTTTTATTTTTAAGTAACGACTACGTTTTGTATCAATTTAGATTTAGAATATTCCTTGACAGGAATATTCCCATTTGGATATAATCAATTCAACAAGACGATAATATTAGTGATGATATTGATGTGTTATAACCGGAGACCATCACTTAACGAGGTGAGTGATATGTCGGAGGAAATTTCGGGCGTGAACGTGGCGACGCTGAATGCCTTATCTGAACCGAATCGTATGAATATCGTTGAACTGTTGCGTGACGGTCCTCTAACTGTTGGGGAAATTGCCGATCATCTGGGATTAAGGCAGCCACAAACTTCGAAACACTTAAAGGTGCTAAGTGATACTGGAATTGTGGAAGTGCAAGCTGAAGCTAATCGCCGGATTTATAAGTTACGACCTGAACCTTTCCAAGCGCTTGATTGTTGGGTACAGTCATTTAAGCATGTGATGGAAGAGAGATTCGATAATCTAGATAAGTATTTGAAGGAATTGCAAAACAAGGAAAAGTCATAAAATCAGTTCATATTTAAGGAGGAATTGAAATGTCAAACAATACAATGGTATCGAGAGTAGAGAATGAGCGAGTATTAGTGCTGGAGCGCGTTTTCGATGCGCCGCGCGATTTAGTATTCAGTATGTTTAAAGAACCAGAGCATTTGAAACAATGGTGGGGGCCAAGGGGCTGGGAAATTCCCGCATGCACTGTCGACTTCCGTCCGGGAGGCGTTTGGCACTACTGTATGAAGTGTGTCGATCAGAACCTGGGGCAATTCTTTGGTATGGAATCATGGGGCAAAGGAGTCTATAAAGAGATTATTGAGCCAGAGAAAATCGTCTATACCGATTATTTTTCAGATGCTGAAGGTAATGTAAATGATTCTATGCCGTCAACCGAGATGACATTGGAGTTTATCGATTTAGGTGGAAAGACAAAGCTAATAAACCGTGCTGAATATGTTTCCAAAGAGGCCCTTAAGACTGTTATGGATATGGGTATGCTACAAGGTATCACCGAAACTTGGAATCGTTTGAGTGAGCGATTGGAATCGCTGAAATAGATTTTTGAACAGTAACTTTATTTTCGGTGGTAAGTAGGTTTAAGCGCATTGAGTTTAATAAAAAAGTTTATAAGGGAGGGTTAAAATATATGATTAATAATGTTGGCCAAATTATGTTGTATGTGAATAACCAAGATGAAGTGAAGGAATTTTGGACAGAAAAATTAGGATTTAGTGTTATTTCGGAGGAAGATAACGGTCAAGGAATGCGATGGATTGAAATTGCTCCAACTAAAGAAGCTGAAACAAGTATTATTCTCCATAATAAAGAGTTAATTGCTAAAATGCAGCCTGAGTTAAATCTTGGCACACCTTCTTTAATGTTCTTCTCAAAAGAATTCGATCGTTTATATAGTGATTTAGTAAACAAAAAAGTTACAGTTGGGGAAATTGTAACTATGCCTACAGGTAGAATATTTAATTTTGCGGATAGCGAAAATAATTACTTTGCTGTAATGGAAAAGAAGTAAATTTCAATTCAAATTATGAGTGCGATGCTTGAATACAGGCATCGCATTTTTTATTTTTAAGATATATTATATTTCTGTGAGGGTGAATTTTATTTGTATATCATAATAAAATGATATACAATAATATGATATAGTAACAACAAAAGAAGGGGGCTTGCAAATGGAAATTATTCACGAAAGAGCAAAATTACGGTTAATGGATAGCAATGATGTCGAAAAAATGTTTTCAATCGTAGAAGGAAATCGAGATATTTGGGCGTATTTAATCTCTAAAATGGATACTGTTCAAGATATGCAGCAATATGTTCAAAAGGCGATAAAAGCTTATGGGGCAGGTAAGGATTTACCATTTGTAGTTGTTGATCAAAAAACAAATGAAATTGCAGGAAGTACACGCTTATATAACATTTCAGTTGAAGATAAGATAGTTGAATTAGGACAAACGTGGTATGACCCGAGTGTACAACGTACAAGTATAAATACAGAGTGTAAGTATATGTTACTTGAGTACGCTTTTGAAAAATTACATATGCTGAGGGTGCAAATTAAGACTGATGTAAGAAATGAAAAAGCACAAAGAGCAATTGAAAGACTTGGCGCAGTAAAAGAAGGTGTACTTAGAAACGAAAGAAAATTACCGAGCGGGCATGTTAGAGATGCAGTTGTATACAGTGTTATTGCAAGTGAATGGCCAGCTGTAAAGGAACGGTTATTAGAAAGATTAGAGTCGTATAAAGAAAAACGATAATTCATATTAAAAAAGGTGTATGGATCGTCTAGATGAAAAATATACCTTTTTTCTTACAAAACTGTTACTTCTTTTATTTACTTTTGTTTCATCATTCCATTATGAGAAAAAATTCGTTACAATGTAGTTGTATGGTAATAAACTTATAAATTACACAAACGTAATGAAAACCGCAAACGAAAAATGAATTGATAATCCTCAATTTTAAATGAAAACCCTTTAATACATATATATAACAAGAAAAATTCCTTCTTTTAAACAAATTCAAACAAAATGATTTGATATATACGTTTTTATATAGAAGTATGGATGATGTACGGAGGCAGTTATAAATGAAAGAAAATAAGAAAAGTAAGAAAAGAAGAATCTTGCAAGTATTCTTGCTTATGATTTGTTCTATTATTTTATATGTAAGTTATGCAGCTTACGATATTTGGAGTTATCGCTTTAAAACAGATGATGGAGTGAAGACAGATGCTGGTATCGTACTTGGAGCAGCATCATGGAACGGAAAACCATCTCCCGTATTTAAAGAAAGAATTAATCATGCAATTTCTTTATATAAGAACGGTAATATTAAAAAAATTATTTTCACAGGTGGTACAAAGTTTGAGGCAGAGCTTGAAGAAGCGCGTACTGCTAGAGTGTATGCACTGAAACATGGTGTAAAAGAAGAGGATATTTTAATTGAAACAAAATCCCTTTTCACTGAAGAAAATTTAAAGAATGCGAAGCAAGTGGGATTAGAGAATGGAATACGCACCTATACAATCGTAAGTGATCCACTTCATATGAAACGTGCGATGAGAATAGCAAAACATATTAAGATTGAAGCATATGCATCACCAACTCCAACGTCGGCATATAAAACATTAGATACAGAAATCCCATTCTTTTTTAAAGAATTATTCTCGTATATCGGATATGTAACTTCCTTGCCGTTAAAGGCATTGAAAGGAGATTAATATAAGAAAAGAACCTATCTTTATATAGGAACTTCTCTTATTGTTCGAAAACATTGTATTTTTATCGGAATAGTGAAACAATAGAGAGGTAACTTCATATAATCATAATGACAAAATGAACGGTTTATGAATCGAACATAAAGGAGATTATAGTATGGCACTCTCATTTGTTGAAACAGAAGAACAAACTTTAGTTATTGAGCAAATAAATAAGTTGATTCCGAAGTTCGTGGAAAGGGAGCATCAACTAAGTGAATTAGGTTCTTTTCCATATGAAAATATTAATGATTTGAAAGATATCGGATATACGAAATTAACGTTGCCAAAAGAATTAGGAGGCAATGCGATTTCTTTATATGATTTTGTTTTATTTCAAGAGAAAATAGCAGAAGGCTGTGGAGCTACTGCGTTATCCATTGGATGGCATATTGGTATTGTGAAAGAGCTAGCGGAAAATCGTTCTTGGAATGCAGAGATGTTCCAATGGTTTTGTGAGGAAGTACGTAATGGTGCGCTCTTTAATAGGGCAGCGACAGAACCGAGAACAGGGAGTCCGACGCGAGGCGGAAAACCAGAGACATTAGCAGTTCAAAAAGGTGATAAATGGATTATAAATGGAAGGAAAACTTTTACGACGATGGCACCAGTACTTGATTATTTTATCATTTCAGCAAGTATTGAGGGCAGGGAAGAAATCGGGGAGTTTGTCATTCCAAAGAATACGCTAGGTGTATCAATTGAAGAAACTTGGGATAGCGTTTCAATGCGAGGAACTGCTAGCCACGATCTTATTTTACAAAATGTAGAGATAGAGAATCGCCTTTTTACTGATGTAAAAGGTTCGAAAGTGAAACAAAAGGGGATTGGCTGGTTATTGCATATACCAGCGTGTTATTTAGGGATTGCACAATCGGCAAGAAATTATGCAGTTCAGTTTGCGGAATCATACAAGCCAAATAGTTTAAATCATTCAATTAGTTTATTACCGAATGTTAGAAGGTTAGTCGGAGAATTAGAACTTGAGCTTATGCAAGCTCGCGTCTTTTTATATCAAATTGCGAAAAAGTACGATGAAGCAGAAGATAAGCTTTCACTACAAGCAGAGCTAGCAGCAGTGAAATACGCCGTAACAAATGCGGCGATAGCCATTGTAGATAAAGCAATGCGTATCGTAGGGGCAAAAAGTTTATCAGAAAAAAATCCGCTTCATCGTTACTATTTAAACGTCAGAGCAGGATTACACAATCCGCCGATGGATGATGCAACACTATCTATGCTGGCGGATGCGGCGTTTCGGTCGTAATGAAGAAATATAAAGTCTGTTCCATTCTGGAGCAGACTTTTTGTTGTCGGTGAATTGGTATGCTATGTTGAATCGTTGATATAATTCCGTGTATTATGTCATTGTTCAAAGGAGAGGAAGTTCTCGTTTTACAAATTAAAAAGGCTATCCTTTTGATGAGAGGATAGCCTTTTTAATTTGTTCTATTGTGGCTGTACTTCAAGACTCATACTACTTTCAGAACCGTCTTGATTATGTGCAAATAATGAATAATACCCTGGTAAAGGGTTGGCGATGAGTGAACGTAAAGTGAAGGATTTACTTTCACTTGGCTGTAACGTGTGTTTGACTAAACGATCTTCTTTGAATTTAATTGAATAAGTAAAACTGTTTGTACTAGTGTTTTTAATCGTAATATTTAAGTCACCTAGGCCGCTAAATTCAAATCCTGTGCCTGTGTCACCTTTGAATATATGTGAATTATTAAATGAAGATGAATGAAATGTTCGGATTTCTTCTTTATTGCTTGAAGAAAGGGTAATAGTTTCTGATTCTATACTTGAAGTCGAGGAATCTAGTTTTGTATTTGGTTTTGTTAAAAAAGTAATCGCGCAAAGTAATGCAATTACAATAAATGAACTAGAGATAACGAACCGTTTTTTTGTAAGAAGTAAATATTTATTTTTTTTATAAGGATGTAATAATGTATAGTTACGAGCAAAACATAACATATATGAAAATTATTATCAATTCAAAAAATCTTTCTTTTCATTCTTCTTTTTGTAGTTTTATAGTGGAATGCTATGTTTCTTATTTCACCTACTGTATAATAAGAAAAAAGCACGAAAAGAGGGTAACTCATGCTAGAGGTTATTGCAACTTGTTTAGAAGATGTGAAGCGAATTGAAAAGGCTGGTGGAAATCGAATTGAACTCATTTCATCGTATACAGAAGGTGGTTTAACACCGAGTTATGCTTTTATAAAAAAAGCAGTAGAAGCAGTGCAAATACCAGTTCATGTTATGATTCGTCCGCATGCAAAGTCTTTTATATATACGGAAGAAGAAATTGAAATGATGAAAGAAGATATTATAGTTGCTCAAAATCTAGGGGCTGCTGGTGTTGTATTAGGTGTGTTAAATGAACAAAATGAAGTTGATGAAGAGGAACTAGCAGATTTATTATCTGTTGTAGATGGAATAAATGTAACGTATCATCGTGCGATAGATGATACAGAAAATCCAGTAGAAGCGATGAAAGTTTTGAAGAAATTCAATAAAGTTTCTCACGTGTTAACTTCAGGTGGACAAGGAAATATAGTTGATAATATTCCGGTGCTTACAGATATGCAAAAGGTAAGCGATGGTCAAATTCAGCTTGTAGCTGGAGCTGGCGTGACGAAAGAAAATATAAAGCAGTTACTAGATGAAACTGGAATCACGCAAGCCCATGTCGGTACAGCGGTAAGAGAAGGAAAATCATGTTTTTCTGAAATTGATCTTAATTTAGTACAAGAATTGGTTCAAATCATAAAATAAACACTTAAGAAAGAGGAGAAACGATGAAGGAAAATACGAAGAAAGAATTATTCTCATGGGCTAAAACGATAGGATTTACCCTTGTATTAATCGCTATTATTCGCGGTGTTTTATTTACACCTTCATTAGTACAAGGTGAATCGATGATGCCCACTTTAGAAAATAACGAACGAGTTCTTGTGAATAAGATCGGTTATAGTATAAGTGGATTAGATCGCTTTGATATTATCGTCTTCCACGGAAAAGAAGGGTACGATTTAGTAAAACGAGTAATTGGTTTACCAGGTGATACAGTTGAGTATAAAGATGATATTTTATATGTAAACGGAAAAGCGATGGAAGAACCGTATTTAAAAGAATTTAAAGAAAAGGCGTCTGGTCGTGTATTAACTCCTGATTTTACGTTAGAACAAATCACAGGGAAAACAAAAGTACCAGAAGGCCAAGTATTTGTTTTAGGAGATAATCGTGAAGTGTCTAAAGACGGTCGTATGTTTGGATTTATTTCAGAAGATGAAATTGTCGGAAAAGGACAAGCTGTTTTCTGGCCGTTGAAACAAGTAAGAGCGTTATAAAGCAAAAAGTATGGGAGAAATATTCTTCCATACTTTTTTTGTTTGTGAAAAATATATTGATAGAATTGAAAGAATATTTTATAATTTTAAATTATATGTTTGTTTCGAAAAACGGAATTGAAGTTCCGAAATTCGGAACGAAAAGGAGATAGGATGAGTATAAATAAAACGGCAGTTAAGACAATGGATATTTTAGAGTTGTTTTATGAGCATGAGGAGCTAAGTTTGACAGAGATGGTTCAGCTTACGAACATGCCGAAAACATCTGTTTATCGTTTAATTGGTTCGTTAGAAGAAATGGACTTTTTACAAAAAACAGAAAAGGGAAAGTATCGTCTCGGAGTCGTTTTTTTACGATTTGGTCAACTTGTTTCACAAAGGTTATCCGTAAGAAATATTGCGATTCCTTATATGAAAGAGCTTAGAGATAGTTTAGGGCAGGCAGTAAATTTAATTATTCAAGATGGTAATGATGCAATTTACGTTGAGAAGATGGAAGGAGTTCAGCCAGTACGTGTTTATACGGCGGTTGGAAGAAGAGCACCGCTTTATGCGGGTGCATGTCCGAGAATTTTACTATCGTATTTTTCTGAGGAAGAGAAAAGAAAGTACGTAGAAGAAACGGATTTAAAGCAGTTTGCAGATGGAACGATTGTGAATAAGGAACATTTACTAGAAGTGTTACATATGGCAAAACAAGCTGGATATACAATTAGTTATTCTGAATTAGAAAATCATACAGCGGCTATAGCGGCTCCAATTTTTGCAAGTGATGGAACGGTTGTAGCAGGCATTAGTATTTCGGGATTGGCAATTGAGTATAGCGAAAGTAACATTGCGTATTTTACTGCGAAAGTGAAAGAAACAGCGAACCGCATTTCGAAAGAACTCGGCTGTTTGGCATAGAAAGAGGGAGTGGGATGAAATTTTCTGCGTTAGGGGATCAAGCAATTATTGTTACATTTGGTGAAGAAATTGGGATGGATATATACGAAAAAGTACAACGATTATTTCAAGCACTGCAGCAATATCCGTTTGCAGGAATAGTTGAATGCGTTCCGTCGTTTACTTCATTAGCGGTTTATTACAATTTGTACGAAGTATGGAAGGAAAATGATAGAAATATAAGACCATATGATTACGTTTGCCAGTATATACGGGAGCTGTCTGATTCTTATAAAGAAGAAGTGAACCGAGATGTGAAACATATTTCTATACCAGTGTGTTACGGGGGAGAATATGGACCTGATTTAGAAGAAGTTGCACATTATCAAGGATTACAAGTAGAGGATGTTATTCGAATACATAGTGAAACAACATATTTCGTGTATATGTTAGGCTTTACGCCTGGATTCCCTTATTTAGGGGGATTATCAAAAGAACTAGAAACACCTAGAAAAGAAACACCACGGTTACAAATCGCTCCTGGCTCAGTAGGGATTGGCGGAAATCAAACGGGTATTTATCCGCTTGAAACACCAGGAGGCTGGAATATTATCGGTCGAACACCTATTTCTCTATTTAATCCAAAAGAAGAAACACCAACATATATTCAAAGTGGTATGTATTTGCGATTTAAACCAATAACAAAGGAAGAGTACGTATCGCTTGAGGGGGCTAAAGAATGGATGTAGAGGTTTTGCATGCGGGAATGTTTACAACAGTCCAAGATTTAGGAAGATTTCATTATCAGCAATACGGTGTGCCTGTTGGCGGTGCTATGGATAAAAGTGCGCTCAGGATGATTAATATGTTAGTAGGTAATGAGGAGAATGAGGCTGGACTCGAAATTACAATAATGGGACCTAAATTGTTAATCAAGAAAACGACATTGCTTGCGATTGGTGGAGCAGATATGGAACCGTTATTAAATGGAGAGCGCATTCCATTATGGCGCCCTATATTAGCTGAAGAAGGAAGCATGCTTTGCCTCGGAAAAGCGAAAAGCGGTTGCAGAGCATATGTGACTTTTGCGGGCGGTATAAATATTGATCGTACGATGGGAAGTAAAAGTACTTACATACGTGCTGCTCTTGGCGGTATTGAAGGGAGAATGCTGAAAAAAGGAGATTATTTTCAAATTGGTACAGGGGCAGAAGTTGGGAGTCGTTTCATTCGAAATTTACAAGAAGAAGAGCGCATAAAAACGAAGTGGGCAATTTGTAACAATACTTTACCAAAATATAAGAAGCAGCCTATTCTTCGCGTCATAACAGACTTTGAATATGATCAATTTACAGAAGAAAGTATAAAGTCGTTTTTTTCGAAAGAGTATAAAGTATCCAATTATGCTGATCGCATGGGATATAGGCTTGACGGAGATGTTTTAAATAGAGTGGAAGAGGTAGAAATTTTATCGAGTCCCGTTACATTCGGAACAATTCAAGTACCGAATGGTGGACAGCCTATTATATTAATGGCGGATAGACAAACGACAGGTGGTTATCCGAGAATTGGAAATGTAGTTTCAGTAGATTTACCTCTTCTAGCGCAGCTGAAACCAGGAGACTATGTAACTTTTGAAAAAATAACTATGGAAGAAGCTGCGCAATTATATATAAAGCAGGAAACAAGTATGAGTCTATTAAAGAAATTCATCGCTTTACGAAGCTGAGATTAGGAGGAAAACATCGTGACTACAATCGATTTAAACTGTGATTTAGGAGAAAGTTTTGGAGCTTATAAAATGGGAAATGATGATGAAATTCTTCCGTTCGTTTCCTCTATAAACGTTGCTTGTGGTTTTCATGCTGGTGATCCGTCTGTTATGCGGCAAACGGTTGAAAAAGCTCTGCAGCAAAACGTAGCAATAGGGGCACACCCTGGATTTCCTGATTTAATTGGATTTGGAAGAAGGAACATGCATGTTTCAGCAAGTGAAGTATACGATTATGTTTTATATCAAATTGGCGCATTAGACGGATTTGTTAAAGCGGCAGGCGGGAAAATGCAACATGTAAAACCGCACGGTGCCTTATATAATATGGCGGCAACTGATTCGGAAATTGCAGATGCAATCGCAAAGGCAATTTATCATATTAATCCAAATCTATTACTTTACGGATTAGCAAATAGTGAGGCTTTTATAAGGGCAACAGAAAAATATAATATAACGCTCGTACAAGAAGCTTTTGCAGATCGTACGTATAAGCAAGATGGAACGTTAACAAGCCGGACAGAAGAAAATGCACTTATAAAAAATGAAGACGAAGCGATAAAGCAAGTGCTTCAAATGGTGAAAGAAGGCTATGTAAACGCGGTGAGCGGAGAGAAAGTAACAGTTCAGGCGAAAACGATCTGTTTACACGGTGATGGGGAGAAAGCAGTCCAATTTGCGAAAAAAATATACAGAACATTCGAACTTAATGGTGTTTCTATTTGTGCACCGAAATAAAAAATGGGGGAAGTGCTGGAATGATTAAATTAATCGGGATACTACTTGTTGCAGTTGGTTTTTTATTTAGATTAAATACACTTTTAGTAGTTATGGTTGCAGGTATTGTTACTGGTATGGTTTCAGGATTAAGCTTTTATGATGTCATCAGCATGTTCGGTAAATTTTTCATAGAAAATAGATATATGTCTATGCCTATTATACTAACTTTACCGGTAATCGGAATTTTAGAGCGTTACGGTTTAAAAGAAAGAGCAGAAGCACTTATAACGAAATCAAAAGGCGCTACAACTGGAAAAGTATTAATGTCATATTTTACGATAAGAGAATCATCAGCAGCACTTGGACTAAATATTGGTGGTCATGCGCAAACAGTAAGACCGCTTGTTGCGCCAATGGCAGAAGGAGCTGCGCAGGGTAAATACGGTAAACTCCCTGAAAAATTAAGAGAAAAGATTAAAGCAAACGCAGCAGCTGCGGAAAATACAGCTTGGTTTTTCGGAGAGGATATTTTCATCGCAACTGGTGCCATTTTATTAATGAAAGGGTTCTTCGATTCAGTAGGTATGCATGTCGGTGTATGGGATATGGCGCTTTGGGGTATTCCAACTGCGATATCTGCCCTTATTGTGAGCTGGATTAGGTTTAGAAGGTTTGATAAGTATATAGAGAAAACAATGAAGGCAGAAGAAAAACAAGAGAAGGAGGCTATATAAGATGAACATCATAACAATGGATACAATTTATTATGTATTAGGAATAATCGTTGCATTTATCGCTGTTCGTATTGCATTTGATCGTGAACATCCAAACCGATTCGGTTCTAGCTTATTTTGGGCATTGTTTGCAGTTACATTCCTATTCGGAAATGTAATACCTTCATTTTATGTTGGCTGTATTGTGCTCGCTATGGTCGTTTTAGCTTCATTAAATAAAGTAACAAAATCTGAGGAGAAAGAAGTACCAGTGCAAGAACGTGTGAAACATGCTGAGAAATTAAAGAATAAAATTTTCATGCCTGCACTATTAATACCTATTTTTACAATTATCGGTACATTAACGTTAGGAAAAATCAAATGGGGAAATGTCGCACTTGTTGATCCAGATAAAGTAACATTAGTTGCATTAGCGTTAGGAGCACTACTCGCATTCATTGCGGCAATGCGTATTACAAAATCAAAAATAACAACGCCTGTTCAAGAAGGGAGTAGGTTATTACAAGCTGTTGGTTGGGCAGTTATTTTACCACAAATGTTAGCAGCGCTTGGTGGTATTTTCGCGAAGTCTGGCGTTGGCCAAGTCGTTTCCGATTTAGTCGGACAAGTGTTACCGACAGAGTATCCATTCGTTGCTGTTATGGCGTACTGTTTAGGAATGATGCTATTCACAGTCGTAATGGGAAATGCTTTCGCTGCGTTTGCGGTTATTACTGGCGGAATTGGCTTGCCTTTAATTGTTCAAATGCACGGCGGGAACCCAGCAATTATGGCAGCACTCGGTATGTTTGCTGGATATTGCGGAACGCTCATTACGCCAATGGCAGCAAACTTTAATATTGTTCCAGCGATGCTTTTAGAATTGAAAGATAAGAATGCTGTTATTAAGGCGCAAGTACCAATTGCTCTGTCCATTTTCATTATCAATATGTTTATCATGTACGGCCTTGTATATCGTTTCTAATTAGGAGAGTGAAACTATGAAAACAGTATTAGTAACAGGATTTGATCCGTTTGGTGGAGAAAGAATCAACCCAGCTTGGGAAGTCGCAAAAAGTTTACATGAAAAAACAATTGGAGAATACAAGATTATAAGTAAACAAGTTCCAACGATATTTCATAAATCGATACAAGTATTAAAAGCGTATATAGAAGAGTTGTCGCCTGACATTATTATATGTATTGGACAAGCTGGGGGCAGACCAGATGTTACGATAGAGCGAATAGCAATTAATGTTGATGATGCAAGAATTGCTGATAATGAAGGAAATCAGCCAGTGGATATGCCGGTTGTAGAAGAGGGTCCTATTGCGTATTGGTCTACACTTCCGATGAAAGCAATCGTGAAAAAACTTCACGAAGAAGGTATACCAGCTTCTGTTTCACAAACGGCAGGTACATTTGTTTGTAATCACTTATTCTATGGTCTCATGCATGAACTGCGGAAGCATGATCAAAAAATAAAAGGCGGATTTGTTCATATTCCGTTCTTACCAGAACAAGCTACTAACTATCCAGGTCAACCGAGTATGTCACTTTCTACAATTAGTAAAGGGATAGAATTGGCAATTGAGGTAACGACGGAAGTGGAAGTAGATATTGTAGCGTGCGGCGGTGCGACGCATTAAGTAAAAAGCATGTTAATTAAAGAGGGCTGATGCAGCCCTCTTTGTGTGTTTGTATTTTGTAATTGAAGATGCAGTATAGAATATAAAGGGAAAGGTTGCAATGGGAGTATTCTAACAAATATGGAATTGTTCCAAATAAAAGGAAACTTTTTAAATAGTTTCTTAATGATGTAGAATTTTCGTCTATATGAATGGATAAAAAGTTAAGTTCTGATAAACTCAAAGACATACAAAGTAAAGGGATTCCAACTTAGATGAAATTATTAGAATAATTGGATATATAGTATTTCAGTAGCCCTCTACATGACTTCATTTACTGCAACAACAAAAAAACTATTTCTTTTATTGAAATCCTCCAAAAGAAATAGTTTTTTCACATATAGCCCTTTAGTAATCTTTATTTTATTTGTATATATAGCAATAAGAAAACTCCAGCTCATCAGTATTTTAAACCATGAATGAGTTGGAGTTTTGGTCTTTTATTCGCAAATTTCCCGTTCATCGAGTAAATCGATGACGCAGTCTTTATGTTTAAGAAGCTTCTCTTTAGATAAATAGTCAGCTCTCTTACAAAGTTGCATTAGTCTATTAGGTATGTTTTGTTTTCCTATAAATATCATTGCTCCAGCATACATTATATTGCGTTTGTGTGGAGATTGCTATGGTTATACAAAAAAAGAGTAACCCGTTTGGCTACTCTTCACATAGAAACTTGTATTTGTTCATTTCAATAAGAGACCGTTATTGAAGTCCCTTCATGAAATTTTGGATTTTTGATGATAATGCAAACAGCAGGATGCTAACTAAAATAGAGATAGCGCCAATAACACCAAAGTAAATTGCTTCTGTTGCAGGATTATACAGTTTAACAACTTGGGCATTTATTGCTTGCGCAGACGCAGTTGATAAGAACCATAAGCTCATGGTTTGCGAAGAGAAAGCAGCTGGAGCCAGCTTCGTCGTTATTGATAACCCTGAAGGAGATAAACAAACTTCTCCAATTACAATTAAAAAGAAACTAAGGACTAACCACATAGGATTCACTAAAGAGTGAGTACCGTTGATTAAAGCCGGAATAATCATAACTAAGAATGAGAAACCTGCAAATAGCAATCCAATAGCGAATTTTTTTGCCGTTGAAGGCTGCTTCTTGCCTAACTTTATCCAAACCCATGCAAAAATCGGGGCAAGCGTTACGATAAAGATTGGACTTAATGATTGGAACCAAGCGGAATGCAATGTAATTCCATTGAACTGTAATTGAGTTCGTTGATCCGCGTATGTCGCTAAGATAATAGCACCTTGTTCTTGTATAGACCAAAATATTGTAGCTGCAATAAAGAGTGGTATATACGCAAGAAGACGAGATTGCTCTACTTTTGTTGTTTTAGGACTACGATACATATAAATAAAATAATAGGCTGGAATAACAATCCCTAAGATACTAATCAGGAATGTAAAACGATTTATAGTTAACAACCCAGTTGGAATTGTAACCACACCTAGCAATGCTAATACAACCAGACCAACACTGAAATACTTAATAGTCTTTTTTCTTTCCGAATCTGATAATGGATTAGGTACTTGTGTACCGACTAGACCAAGGTTTTTCTGTTTTGTTCCAACAAATACCCCTAACCCAATTGCCATACCAATTGCCGCAACTCCAAAACCAAGGTGGAAATTATATTGCTGACCTAATGTTCCGACAACTAAAGGTGCAAGTAAGGCACCTAAGTTAATACCCATGTAGAATATACTGAACCCTGAGTCACGACGCGCATCTGTTTCACTGTATAAACTTCCTACGATGTTCGATATGTTAGGCTTTAACAACCCTGTTCCTAGAACTAAGAAGACCATAGAGATAAATAACGCACTTTTACTACCCGGTAAAGCTAAAATAAGATGGCCAATCATAATTAAAACGCCACCAAAGAATACGGTTTTACTTGGACCAAATAAACGATCCGATATCCATCCACCGATAATACTAGACATGAACAGTAAGGAACCGTAAATTGCCATTATCGAGGTTGCGGTAGATTGATCGATTCCTAATCCACCTTTTGCGACCGAATAGTACATATAATACAGTAAAATAGCTCTCATTCCGTAATGAGAGAACCTTTCCCAAAACTCAGTGAAGAATAAAGAGAATAATCCTTTTGGATGCCCAAAAAATCCCGTTTGAGGAATACTTTGAACAAGTTCGTTTTTTTCTTTCATAATGTTAATATTACCCCTTATTAATTTTTAATATTATACAAGTATAACTTAAGAGGCTCCCAGTAGTCCATAACTATCTAAGCCCATCGATGAAGAAAAGCAGCCTTCTGGCTGCTTTCTAAATGAATTGAAAAATCGTCATTTGCTCATTAGACACACCTTTCACTGAATCTACCTCTAAACAATCCAGAATTGATTGTGAGAGTGCTTTAGTTACTAAGAATGCTACGCCATTACCAACAAGTGTATCTTTGTGTTTCCTAGCAAGGCCGACTACATTCTCCATAACATAATCAGTTGTGAATTCATAAGATAAACAATTATTCTTAAAGCTGGTTTGAATTTTCGAAAGGTTTTATGCCAGTTTGCGGAATTAAAATTAAATAACTGTATTTTAATTGAACAGTAGTTATCTTGGAGACTTTAATTACGCCCAAAAAAGTTTGGGTTTAGATAATGCAACGTAGTAAGTAAACCGAATTGTACAACACCTACTGTAAACAACTGGTATAATAAGTATAGGAATATACATAGAGGTGATTTTTGTGCAGCAATATGAGGAAGTACGTTCAATATTAGAAAAGGCGAAGAAAATTACAGTGTTAACAGGTGCTGGTGCAAGCACAGAAAGTGGTATCCCTGATTTTCGTTCAGCAAATGGATTGTATGCTGATGCGAATGTAGAGATGTACTTGTCGAGAGGCTATTATAATAGAAATCCGAAAGAGTTTTGGAAGCATTATAAAGAAATCTTTCAAATTAATACGTTTCATCAATATAAACCAAATCGTGGGCATCGTTTTTTAGCTGAGCTAGAAGAACGAGGGAAAGACATAAAGATTTTAACGCAAAATATTGATGGTTTGCATCAAGTAGGTGGTAGTAAGCGTGTCATTGATTTACATGGAACACTTCAAACAGCGCATTGTCCGAAGTGTAAAGCGGGATATGATTTACAATATATGATTGATCATGAAGTACCGCGCTGCGGGAAGTGTAATTTCATTTTAAATCCAGATGTTGTTTTATATGGAGATACGTTACCTCAATATCAAAATGCGATAAAACGTTTATATGAAACAGATGTACTTCTCGTAATGGGAACGTCATTAAAAGTACAGCCTGTCGCTTCATTCCCAGAAATCGCAAAGAGAGAAGTGGGCGCAACAACAATTTTAGTAAATGAAGAATTAACGGGACAAGAATACAATTTTGATTTTATTTTTCAAAATAAGATTGGTGAATTTGCCCAAGGGTTATCTTCGATTAAATAAGTTTTTGTTTTCGTAAAGAAACTGAGGTGAATGATGTCCACCTCAGTTTTTTTGTATGCATTATGTTCATGTTATTACGTATTAAGGGGAATGGTAATAAATAGGGTGTAAAATACAAAAACTGAAAATTAAATCTTTTCTTTCTTTTGTAACTAATATAAAATTCTATATATATCATATAAATAAATTTAATACATAATGATTTTTGCACAGAAATGTTAAAAGAATGAAGCGAGGGAGCAAAATGAGACAAAAAAAGGAGAAGCAGAAACAGTCGAAAAAGAAAAAGACTCATATTCCGTTTCGGTTAAATGTACTATTTTTTATCGTTTTTCTTTTATTTTCAGCTATTATTATTCAATTAGGTAAAGTACAAATTATTGACGGAGAAACGTATCGAAATGAAGTGAATAAAAAGGAAGATGTAACGGTGAGTACTCCAGTTCCGAGAGGGAAGATGTTTGACCGGGAAGGAAAAGTTATTGTAAATAATAAACCGTTACGAACTGTTACATATACGAAAATGAAAGGAGTGGACTCAAAAGAGGTTTTAATAGTGGCAAGAAATTTAGCAAAGCTAATTGAAATGCCGCAAGAAGATATGGACAAGTTAACAGAGACAGATAAAAAAGATTTTTGGATGCAGTTAAACGAAAAGCGTGCAGCAACAAAAGTAACGAAAGAAGATGAGAGTAAATTTAGGAAACAGGAGATTGAAGGAAAAGAATTAGATAAAAAAGTAGAAGAGTTGAGACGAGAAAGAATTACACAAGAAGAACTAAACGAGCTTTCGAAAGAGGATATAGAAGTACTAGCAATTAAAAGCAAAATGAATGCGGGATATAAAATGACGCCACAAATTGTCAAAAAAGATGTAAGTCAAAATGAATATGCAGTAGTGAGTGAAAGACTATCGATTTTGCCAGGCGTAGATACGACTGTGGATTGGGAGCGCGAATACCCAAATGACAAAATACTACGTTCTGTACTTGGTAGTGTTTCTAGTGAGAATGAAGGATTACCAAGGGAACAATTAGACTACTATTTAGTACGAGATTATAACCGAAATGATCGTATTGGTAAGAGTTACATCGAAAAACAATACGAAGATGTGTTACATGGAACGAAAGAACAGTCTAAAAATATTACTGATAGGGCTGGAAATATTATTCGGACTGAAAAAGTGACACAAGGAAAAAGTGGAAATAATTTAATGTTAACAGTTGATATGGATTTACAGAAAAAGGTGGAGGAAAGTCTTGAAAGGAATTTAAGGGCATTCCATTCTTCTGAACCGATGATGGATCGTGCATTCGTCGTTATGATGAATCCGAAAAATGGTCAAATTCTATCATTAGCAGGAAAGAAAATTGTAAATAAAGATGGCGGTATGCAAATAGAAGACTACGCTTTAGGAACGATGACAAGTTCTTATGAATTAGGATCTACTGTGAAAGGCGCTACGTTATTAACCGGATACCAAACAGAGGCGATTAAACCGTTTACGCATTTCTTTGATGCACCAATGTACTTTAAAGGTAGCCCTAAGCCGAAAAAATCGTGGAAAGACTTTGGTGATATTGATGATTTAAGAGCTTTACAAGTTTCATCTAACGTGTATATGTTTAATACCGCATTGAAAATAGCAGGGATAAATTACGTGCCAAATAGTCCATTAGACATTAAACAAGAAACTTTTAATAAAATGCGTTATTATTTTAGACAATTTGGTTTAGGAGTGCCGACGGGGATTGATTTACCAAATGAATCGCGTGGCCAAGTTGGTAGAAATGATGGTAAGCCTGGTTTGTTACTCGATTATGCGATTGGACAATACGATACATATACGCCGCTTCAACTGGCTCAATATATTTCAACGATCGCAAATGGCGGTTACCGAATGAAACCACAAATTGTGCAAGAAATTAGAGAACAACCAAATAAACCAGAGGATGTAGGAAAGGTCATTCAGTCGATTGAACCGGTTGTTTTAAATCGAGTGGATATGGACACTTCATACATTAATCATGTAAAAGAAGGATTTAGAAGAGTTTTTCAAGAAGGTGATGGAACAGGTACTGCAACATTTAAAGGATTACCGTATAAACCGGCTGGAAAAACGGGAACAGCTGAAGCATTTTATGGTGGAGAAAGTGATGTTGGAAAAGATGAAAACAACTATCGAAAAAAATGTTATAATTTAACTCTCGCCGGGTATGCGCCATATGACGCTGATCCGGAAGTCGCTTTTTCTGTTGTTGTGCCATGGGTGAATAATGATAAATCAGGTATTAATTCTGCAATTGGTAAAGAGATTTTGGATGCGTATTTTGATTTGAAAGCGCAGCGATCGGGTGTAAGTCTAGTCCCAGTAACACAACAGCCGAGTATGGCACAGTAAAATGAAATTCAAAAATATATCACTGCGCAAATGAACAGGTGCAGTGATATATTTTTGAATTGAAAAGTGTTTTGATAAGGTGGGAATAGATATGAAAGAGGAGATTAAGAGAGGTTGGGGAAAATACATACTATTTATATTTGTCATGGTAGTAACGTACCAGTCTTTTACTTTATGTAAGGTGGAAGGAAAATCGATGCAGCCGACTTTACATGAAGAAGACTACGTATTTGTAAATAAAGCTGCTGTACATTTTTCTAGCTTACAGCACGGAGAAATTGTCATTATTAAGGAAGAGGATGAGTCAAAATATTATGTGAAACGCATAATAGGACTTCCTGGTGACATAATTAACATAACGAATGGAACTGTATACGTAAATGACAAAAAGCAAGATGAACCTTATATAAATAAAGATTTATATAACAATACACAAGTGTTTTACAATTTTCAAAAGACAAAGATTCCGCCAAATAAGTTATTTGTAATGGGAGACAATCGTGAACAAAGTAAGGATAGTCGAAATGGTTTAGGTTATATTGAAGAAGATAATATAATAGGAAAAGTGGAATTTGTGTACTATCCTTTTTCAAAAATGAAAATCATAAAATAAGTGGGGATTCACAAAACCCCACTGATTAAAGTTTCACTTTATCTTCTTTAAAAAACCTTTTGGATTAAATGATATGAAAAACTTATGTTTAGATTCATCGATTATGAAATTGCTATTTTTAGTTAAAAATTCTTCCACAGCTTCCATTGGGCCAGGTCCCCAATTAGGAAGGAGAGGATTTCCGTTAATACTTGTATCTTCTACAATAATGTAACTTCCAGTGGTTACAATAGATTTATAAAGTAAGAGTTCTTTCGATACATGTTCTTTACTATGATCCGAATCTAAAATAACTAAAACCACATCATCAGGTTTGCGCATACTTAATATTGATTGGACGGCCTGTACAGAAATAGATGAAGCTGTTAAATACGTAATTCGATTATGGGATGGCCGATTTGGTTGCGGAGTTATATCGATAGTAAGTACGTGACCTTTTCCAATTAAATCTAACATAGAAGCTAAATACAGTGCACTACCACCGTAAAAAGTTCCGCATTCAATAATTAAATCAGGCTTTAATTCGTATAGTATTTCTTGATACAAAAAGAGATCAGAAGGAAGTTTGCAGATTGGAACCCCGAGCCAGTGTGTACCATGTAACCAAACGTTGCTGTCGTAATATTGTTTTAGAAATTCGCTACTAATGTTATCGATTTTGAATTCTCCTTTCTAAAAAGGATTCTTTCATACGTAAAGAGTTTACGTATGAAAGTTGTACTATATATTATGTGGTAAGGGATTATAAGGCGAGTGTTTTCACGTGAAAATAAGCCAAATAACACATGTGGAAATTGAATTGCTTACAAAAGAAGATGTAAATGAAAGGAAATGATCGTATGTATAAGTACACAATTTGCTTCATTAGAAAAGGAGATAATATACTGCTATTAAATAGAAACAAAAAGCCGACAATGGGAATGTGGAATGGCGTCGGAGGGAAAATAGAAGAGTATGAAACGCCATACGAAGGAGTCATTAGAGAAACGTTTGAGGAAACGGGAATAGAGCTTCCAAGTGTAACGTATAAAGGAAATGTTATGTTTCAAGTTAAAGACGAACCTTTGGGTAGTGAGGGAATGTATGTATTCCTTGCTGATTTACCGGATGGAGTACATATTGATACGCCAGTAAGCACAGATGAAGGTATATTAGAATGGAAGTCAATTGATTGGATATTAGATGGTGATAATAGAGGTGTAGTTAGCAATTTGCAAAGATATTTACCAAGAGTATTAAAAGAAGAAAACAATTTAGAGCATACATTCACATATGATAATCGGAATATTATTGATTACACAACTACACTTTTGACAGAAGATGATACGAAAAAACGAAATGAAAAATATCTCGTTTCTCAATAAGAGAAGAAACGTTAAAATACGAAAAGAAAGCCAAATTCTTTATGGGAATTTGGCTTTTTACAAGGAATGCTAATTCCAATTTCACTCTTCATAATTTGTTTTAATAATAAAGCGGTGTTGCTTCACATCGAAATATCCCTTTTGTAAGATAATTTCATGTATGCGATACAATTCCTCGGTATAGCTATCTACTATAAAATCAGGAATTTGCCACGGAATTGCTTTTAAGTAATAAACAACAGCACCGACATCATAAAAACGCTGAAGAGGGAACTCTTCCTTCGCATCTAAAATAGTAAATCCATTATCCCTTAGTTCATTACATGCCATTTTGAGTGACCAACTTGAAAATTCGCTATTCAGCGGTGTGCCAAACTGCTCATTAAGTTCCGCACAATCAAGACCACCGACTTGTTGAGTAAGGAATATCCCATTTGAAGAAAGAATTCTTTTCACCTCAGAAGCAGAATAGGATTCATGTTGATTGACAATTAAATCAAACTGACTATCTTGAAATGGTAAAGTAGTATCATCAGTAACTTCTACGATTGTAACTCCTAAAGGTTCTAATTTCTTTCGAGCAATTGGTACATTTGGTGCGTAGCCTTCAGTCGCATAAATAGTTGACGGGAACGGTTGTAACATAGATAAAAACTCTCCGCCACCAGTTCCCATATCTAGCATTGATTTTGCACGTTGTATAAGCTGGAAGGCGGTGCTACCGTACGACCAGGATAAAGGCTCGCTATTCATACGGCCAGTTTCTGAAATGAAAGAAAAATCCCAGCCACTAAAGTTTGTCTTTGCACTTTCTAATAATGCCGAAAATAATGAATCACGTTTCATATTATGTCCTCCTATTTCGTTAATGAATGATATAGTAAGAAAAGAGAAAGGGAGGACCTCTTATTAAAATGAAGCGGTTTTACGTTTCGTGTTCAAATAGATTCATACAAATTCGCTCCTTGCGAGAATAGTTATTTATATATTCGAGATAACCAAGAGGAAATCCTTTGAAATTATAAGGGAAGGCAGTTGTTTAATGAAAAATTGGATGGATTTTACAGACAAAGAGTATGACCAAATATGGGATAGGATATATAGTGAGCTTGAGTTTTTACCAAGTGTTTCTATATTCCCATCATTTAAGGTGCCAAGTCCTTTTATAACATATGATATTTCTCATTACTTTGGAGAATCGATAGATTTAAATGTATATGACGATCTGGAAGAAAAAGCATTACTAGTTTTAAAAGAGAATACAGTATCGAATGAATATATAATGGCACTTGATTGGCAACATGAGTGTTACTGGGTAAATCCACATTTAAAGTTCGATAGAAATGAATTTGATGAGTGGACAATCCCGATTTTTCCAAATGGAGATTACTACTTCTTTATTCAGAAGGACTTTAAGTGGGGGTATTTAGGTCATCCTTGGGAGAAGAGTATAACGATATTTGGAAAAGAATTAATAGCGAGCTTTGAACAAAGTAAGCCGGAAATGTTTCAAAATATTTTAAGGCAGGGATAATGTTTTAAAGAGAAAAAACACTTATACTTCATTTTTGAAGCATAAGTGTTTTTGTTTAAAATACTTAAAAAGAAAAATCATTTGGTAAAGTACCATTTTTTATCACCGTTCTTAACCCATGTTTTATAATCCAAGGGTTAACAGGAAGTTTGTTATCGCGTAATTGTTGTAACCATTGAAAAACGAGTTCTTTATCTTCTTTTGTAATATCGTTAATATGATTGGCTACTGATTTTTGGACATATTTAGAAGTGTCATTCATTAATAGCTCAAGAAGTTTTAAATTATTTCTAAAGTCACCTTTCAGAGCTCCAATTTTTTTAGCCCAAGGAAGTCTCGGTCTTGTACCTTCGGAAACTAATCTCCTAATGTGGCTGTTTTCGTCATGAATCCACTGTTGTAATATGTCTAGTGTGTCTTCATGGTATTTTTCAAGAAAAGGCCGAATGGCATATTCAGCAGTATTCCTTTTTGTTATTTCATACATTGCGTTGAAAGAGGATTCAAAATCGTTAAGCCCATATTTTTCAACGTATTTTGCAATAGGCATGTACATATAACCATTTGTAAATGTGCCTACTCCTGTTGTGTTTTCTGGCCCCAATGTTTTCAGTAATATATGTATTGCTTCATTAAAATCTTTTTGTAATGCATAGTGTAATTCATCTGCTATTACTTCTATACGTTGTTTCAACTCTAAATTTTCAACTTTATTTGTTACAGAATCTACAAAGTTTTTCTTAGAGAAATTAGAATCATGTTTAGAAATAGAATCAGCCATTTTTTCTGCTAATTCTTTGTTGAATAAAAATTTTAACGGAACATATTTACCCATTTTTTCACCCCATTGGTCAGATAAAAACAATGTTTATTTTTTAATCGACAATCCATACACCAAAGTCTCACTAGGAGTCGTAATACTAAAACCTGTCGTTTTATAATCAAGTTTCACAGTATCACCAGTGTAATCTGTCGTGAATGAATCCATTTGTACGATAAGATGTGCATCTTCATATACAACATCATCCGCATTATATGTATCCCAAATTAAATCGACATCAACGAAAATGCTACAAGAGTTTGTCATCGTCCCTCTAATGCGAATAATTTTTTTGTCTTCACGTTCTAATCTATGTATAGCAGCTTTTGCTTCATCAGTAATACGAATGTTCATGTAATCCCAACCTTTATGTATATTTCCTCTATTATCGCAAAAACAGTGGCAATAGGGAAGGGAGATGAATTGCAATAAAAAACGAGCAAACAAATTTGTTTGCTCGTTTTATTTTATTTTATTTTATTTTAGTTCACATTTATCAAGTGGAATTACTTTCGTTTTCTTAGTAAATTTATATCCTAACCATAGTACTAAGAAGAGTGGTAAACCGATGTAAGAAACGAGTACACCGTTCCAATCGATAGATGCTCCCATAAATGCTCCGTAGTTTTGTCCTAAAATAACGATAACACAAAGTGTAAATGCAAAGATTGGACCGAACGGGAACCATTTTGCTCTATACGGTAAATCTTTTAAATCTTTCCCTTGTGCAACATAAGCTTTTCGGAAACGGTAATGACTAATAGCAATTCCTACCCAAGCAATAAATCCTGACATCCCAGAAGCATTTAATAACCAAATGTATACAACACCGTCACCGTATAAAGAAGCGATGAAAGCAACGCTACCAACAACTGATGTTGCGATTAATGCGTTAACAGGTACACCACGGCTATCTAATTTGCCTAAGAACTTTGGTGCTTTTCCTTGACGAGCTAAATCCCAAAGCATACGAGTTGATGCATACATTCCAGAGTTACCAGCAGAAAGTACTGCAGTTAAAATAACAGCGTTCATAACAGAAGCAGCGAAGGCAACGCCCGCTTTTTCAAATACTAGTGTAAATGGACTTACTGTTACATCACTTGCTGCAAGGCTATCAGTCGTATAAGGAATTAATAAACCGATAACGAGAATTGCTAAAATATAGAATAATATAATGCGCCAAAAGATAGAACGAATTGCTTTTGGAATATTGCGTTCTGGATCAGCAGTTTCACCAGCAGCCACTCCTAATAATTCAGTTCCTTGGAATGAGAAACCAGCAGCCATAAATACACCGATAATTGCCATGATACCGCCATTAAATGGTGCATCTGCAACAGTGAAGTTTTTAAAACCGACAGCTTCGCCGCCCATAATTCCAAAGATCATCATAAAGCCGACAATTAAAAAGATAATAATAGTAACTACTTTAATAAGTGCGAACCAATATTCAGATTCACCAAAACCTTTAACAGATAAATAGTTTAAGAGAAAAATAATAGCTAAGCAAAGTCCACTCCAAATAAGAGAAGGGGTATCTGGGAACCAAAATTTCATAATTAAGGTTACGGCCGCTAGTTCAGCAGCGATCGTAATCGCCCAGTTATACCAATAGTTCCATCCAAGTGCAAAACCAAGTGATGGATCAACAAATTTTGTTGCATAAGTGCTAAAAGAGCCAGTAACAGGCATGTAAGCTGCGAGTTCTGCTAAGCTTGTCATTAAAAAATAAACCATAATTCCAATTGCGGCATATGCGACTAATGCACCGCCAGGACCAGCTGAATGGATAACACCACCACTGGCAAGAAATAATCCGGTACCGATTGTACCACCGAGAGAAATCATAGTAAGGTGACGAGATTTTAATCCGCGTTTTAATTCACCTTGTCCTTGTGTAGTTTGCTTTTTAGAGGTAGCTTGATTCGTTGCGCTATTCATGTTCAACACTCCTTTTCTAGTAAGATAGGAAGGAGCGGGGGAGAAAAATACAAAAAACCGCCAAAAGAATTAGGCGGAACGTTTCACAAATAACCACCCCCATCATACCCTTCCGTTAAGATAGCACCCCACGTCTACACGGTAATTTTGTAAACGTGACAGTTCTGTTCCTTTCGGAGACAGCCCCAGCTCATATTTCCAGAGATGAAATATAAACTTCGGCAACTTTTCCTTTCCAACGGAGTCGGTGACATTCTCTGTGTCTCGGCCGTTCTACTCTTAAAAGTTGCAACCTCTACCTCATCGGATTGATGAGGATTTATTCATTGCTATGATTTTTAATATATGGCAATTGTAATGATTTTCTGAATATATTGCAAGGAATTTTGTTAGGAAAAGTCAAAAAATATCGGTTATTGTATAGGAAACGCTCGCAAAACTCCACCCGAACCTACTGTTATGTAACAATAAATAAAGAAAAAAATTGTTATACAAATGTTTCGCAAAAAATAATGAAAAATCCTTTAAAAAATGAAAGAAAATTCAGAAAATATAATTCGACATAACTATTAAAGGAGATCACTTCATTTATTTTGTTTCAAAGAAAAAACATATGTGCAAATTAAAAGAGTGAATATTCTTTCTTTTTGTGGTAAAATCGAAGTACTGTTTAATTAAAAAGGGGACATCGTTATGAAATTAGAAACGGAAAGATTACATATTATCCCGTGTACGGAAGAATGGGTTCAAATTGCGAAGAATCAAGGATACAATAGCGGCCCGCATATTTCAGGGCATGTAGAAAGTGTAAAACAAGACGAAGCTTTATTACCTTGGGGCGCGTGGTATGTCATTCGGAAAGAAGATAAAATCGTACTAGGGGATATAGGATTTAAAGGGAAACCAAACGAGGAACATACGGTAGAAATTGGTTACGGATTTATTGAGAAATATTGGAATAAAGGGTATGCAACAGAAGCTGTTAGTGAATTAATGAAGTGGGCTTTTCAAACAGGAGAAGTGGAAACGATTATAGCTGAAACACTCTTTGAAAACTATAGCTCCATTCGTGTATTAGAGAAATTACATATGAAAAGAGTGAATAGTACTGAAACGATGATAAATTGGAAGATTGAAAAATAAAAAATACCGCTCGAAGTAAATCGGGCGGTATTTTTATTAATTATGGTAGCATTTGTTTTTGATCTTTCGGATAGCCGGCTGTCGATACGTTAGAACGATTGGAATGATTACGGACAGCAATGAAAAGTGAAATAATAACGACTAGACCAACTGCAACGTAAGAAAGTGAAATAATAGTTGGATCTACTTTAAAAGTAGTAAGCAGTGTACGTATATTTGTAAAGATTATAAGGCCACCAACTAGTACGCCAAGTAAATGTGCTGGAACGATGCGAACTAACCATGCGGCGATTGGTGCAGCGACAATACCACCGAGCATGAGAGCAAATACCCAAACCCAGCTTACTTGTTCCCAACCAAGTGAGATGAAGAAGCCAATTGTTGCAGCGAGTGAAACAGGAAATTCACTCGTATCTACAGATCCAATAACCTTTCTAGCTTCATTTCCTCTTGCCAGAAGAACAGGTGTCGTAATCGGTCCCCAGCCACCGCCGCCAGTTGAATCGACGAATCCAGCGAATAAGCCAAGTGGAATAAGTTGTTTTGTAGACATACGTTTATTTGAAGAAACAATTTGTTTTTGAATGATGAATCGTAATAAAATATAAACTCCTAAAGTAAATAAGAATACGGAAATATACGGTTTAATAACATCGCCAGGTAAATTACTTAAAAAACATGCTCCGACAAATGCGCCAATTGCTCCTGGTAATGTAAGCCTGGAAACTGTATATTTATCAACATTTCCAAATCGTATATGAGATGCACCGGAAGCCGCAGTTGTAACGACTTCAGCTAGATGAACAGATGCAGATGCAACGGCTGGTGCGATACCAAACATTAATAATAATGAGGAAGACGTAACCCCATACGCCATTCCGAGTGCTCCATCAATCAATTGAGCGAAAAATCCAATAATAGCAAAGACAATTAATTTCTGCATAAATAATCCCCCTGTAATAATAAATGAAAAAGGCACTTTTCCCGTATGAGAAAAGTGCCTTTGGTTTTTCCAATCGGCAATAATTAAATTTGTTTTATTATAATACATATTAATCGTATAAATCAACTAGGTTTTAAAGTTTTTTGAATTGAATGAAAGAAAAAGAAAATATACAATAAAAGGATGGAGAGAAAGGGGAGAAAGAATATGTTAGCATTTGATCATCTCGTTCACGCAGTACATGGCACACCGGAGGAAGCGGCAAAACAAATGCAGGCACTAGGTTTTCATACTGCATTAGGTGGTGAGCATATGACTTGGGGTACTTGGAATAGTGTATGTTATTTTTGATTTATCATATATAGAATTTTTAGCAGTTCAGCATGAAGAAAAAGCGAAAGAAGCAGAAAATCCATTAGTACAAGAAACAGTGGTGAAATTACAAAATGGAGAAGGGATGCTGCAAATCGCAATTCGAACAAATGAAATTGAAAAACTAGCAGTTAACTTAAGCAAACATGGCTTACAAATGATTGGGCCATTTGAAGGGAAACGGATGAGAAAAGATGGCCGGCTTTTAGAATGGAAAATGTTATTTGTAAAGCAAGAAGAAAGCGGACCGAAATTACCTTTCTTTATACAGTGGAATGAAACGGATGAAGAAAGAAGAAACGATTTACGTAAAACAGGAACGATCACTGAACATAAAAATAAAGTACAACAAATTGAAACGATTCATTATGCGGTGAAAAATGTTAGAGAAACAGTTCGGAAATGGAAAGAAGTAATGGGACTAACTGCAAACTCAGTCGTGAAAAATGAAGAATGGAATGCTGATTGTCAAAGTGTATCGTTTGGGGACATTCATGTGCAGTTTTGTGAACCAATTGGGGAAGGTCTAGTTCAAGATCGTCTGAAGAACCAGGGCGAATATCCATTTGCTGTGGAGTTTAAAGAGGAAAATAAACGAGAGCATGAAGTGTTGGGTAGTTTGTACGTATATTGATAGAGGTGAACGTTGTGGAAGAAATGTTAAGAGAGATAGAGAGAAAATTAGGATGGCCTCGTATTGCAAAGTGTACAGCTATCTCAAAAGGTTTTTCACATGAAGAGAAATATAAAATAGAATTAGAGAACAGAGTAACGTATTTTGTAAAAGTATGTGATGCTGTTCATTTTGAACGAAAACAAGAAGAATATATGTATATGAAACAATTAGAGTCATTACATATTCCAACACCTAAGTTAATTCATTTCATAAAACTTGAACAAATAAATAAATGTGTTCAAGTATTTGAATGGACCCAAGGTGTAAATGGTGAAGAAGGTTTAGGGAAGCTATCGGTGGAAGAACAGTATAATGCAGGAAGAAAAGCAGGAGAAGTGTTAAAGAGGATTCACTCAATTGAAAGAGAAAGTGCAAGTAATAAATGGGAAACAACTAGATGGAACAAATACGAAAGATATATAGAGGTGTTAGCTGGTTATGAGGTGAACTTTCTGGATTTGAAGTCCGTATTAACCTTTGTAGAAAATCATAAGAATTTATTAAAAAATCGTCCCATCACATTTTTACACGATGACTTCCATCCAGCAAATAGTATGATTCATAATAAGGAGTTTATCGTTATCGATTTTGGTGGATATGATTTTGGCGATCCAATACACGATTTTTATAATGTAGCGATTTTTACTACAAGAATAAGCAAACCATTTGCGGTTGGACAAGTTCATGGTTATTGCGGAGGTGGACCATCGCTTCATTTTTGGCAACTGTATTCATTATATGCAGCAATGACATTTCCAGCGGATATTGTATGGGCAAACCGAAGTACGCCACATTTAGTAGATGATATGAAAGAGAGATTAAACCGAATTATAGAAGATCATAATCATTTTTCATCCTATATTCCAAAATGGTATCAATCACAATATGAGGATATAATAAACAATAAGTAATGGAGGGATTTATGTGGATAAAATAGCGATAATTTCAGATATACATGGTAATATTCCGGCGTTAGAATCTGTACTGCAAGATATTAAATTAAGAGGAATCGAACGCATTATTTGTCTTGGAGATCTAGTCGGAAAAGGTCCTCATTCTAGCGAAGTAATTGAAATCATTCGTAAAGAATGTGAAGGAGTTGTGATGGGGAACTGGGATGATTTCATTACAAAACCGACTGAATTTGAAGCGTTAAAATGGCATCAAAAACAATTATCAGAAGAACAAAATGAGTATTTAAGAAGCTTACCATTTTCAATCGAATTTTTTATGAGCGGAAAACTCATTCGAATGTTCCATGCATCGCCAAGAAGTTTATATGAAAGAATTCAACCACACGCTTCAAGAGAAGAACGTGTTAGTATGTTCGAAAACAGTGATCTGACGGAAAATATAGAAGGGGAAAGAAAACCAGATGTCGTTTGCTACGGTGATGTTCACCAAGCGTTCGTTCAAAATTTTAGAGGCAAAACGTTATGTAATGCTGGTAGCGTAGGAAATCCACTTGAAATTACACAAGCTTCCTATTTAATTTTTGAAGGAACATACAATGAAAAAGAAGCAGCGAGCTTTTCCATTCAACTCGTACGAGTACCGTATGATATTGAATTAGCTATCAGATTAGCAGAAGAACTCGAAATGCCAGAAATTGAAGAATACAAACAAGAATTACGGACTGCTTTATATCGAGGGTTTAAGGGGAAGTAAGGATTATGTAAAGCAATAAAAATAAATCAACGTTTTGACAAATAATATCGACTTACCTATAAATAGTGACCAAACAAATTTACTATAATTGTATTATGTGAACTGGATTAGGGAGGGAATATAATGAGTCGCCAAAAACGAATGAAAGAAATCGCTGATCATATTTTAACGTTAAATTTAACGCATCCAATAAGAGTTGGAGTAAGCGGTATTACAGCTTCAGGAAAAACAACATTTGCAAACGAACTAGCGGAAGAAATAAAAAAACGAGGATTACCAGTAACACGCGCCAGCATTGACGATTTTCATAATCCAAGAGTGATTCGCTATACACAAGGCAAAGAATCAGCAAGAGGGTATTACGAAGATGCACATGATTATACAGCTTTTAAAGAAAGGTTATTAAAGCCTTTAGGACCTAACGGGAATTTACAGTATGAAATGGTTTCTCATAACTTAATAACGGATATGCGTGTACATAATGAGCCGCTAGTGGCGCCGCCAAATATGGTGCTAATAGTAGATGGAACATTTCTATTGAAAAAAGACGTTGAGCATTTATTTGATTACAAAATCTTTGTAGATACAGATTTTGAGATTGCGAAAAAACGTGGTGCAAAGCGAGAGACTAAGGCTTTTGGAAGTTATGAAGAAGCAGAGAAAATGTTTATAAACAGATATCATGCGGCTTGTAAGATGTATATAGATGAGCATAATCCGAAAGAATGTGCGAATGTTATATTTCAGAATAGTAATTTTGATGATTCGGTAGTTGTATTTAAAGGAATTTAAAATCGTTTATATAGCAAAAAGTTGGTGAAAGGGGATGTGTTGGGTGGATAAAAAAGATAATCCGAACGATTGGCCTGTATGGGCGAATGAGTTAGTAGAGATAGTTAATGCAAATCCTGGTTGGCAAGATAAAGGCCGATATGAAGAACAGCAACTTGATGAACTGCTTACTCCTCTCGGTATAAGCAAAGTAATACATATAGGCAGTACATCCATACCTGGTTTACCTGCAAAACCTATCATTGATCTAATGGCTGAAACAGAATCATTTGATAGAGTGCTCGATATTTCAGCAAAATTGGCTATATATGATTGGCATTATGTAGGCCCGGAATTAGATGAAAGACCTTGGAGAAGGTTCTTTGTGAAAGTTAAGAATAATAGGCGTGTAGCTCATCTGCATTTGATGGTTAAAGGAACTGAACGATGGGAGCAACAACTTTTATTTCGTAACCGCTTACGAGAAAATCCACAATTAGTTTATGATTATTCAAATTTAAAGCAAGAGTTGGCTAGAAGGTTTAACCAAGATAGAGAAGCATACACAAAAGCTAAAACAGAATTTATTAAACAAGTTCTAAAATGATTCGAATTTTGATTGTAACTACGTTTGAATACAAATGAAAAAAATACTTTATTTTATAACTTAAACTTACACGAAATGCATGTAAACAAAGTGAGAAGCTTTGGTGTTCCAATGTATTTCCTTTTATTTCTCGGGAGAAATTTTATATAATTGAATCAAGTTCATAGAAAGATAGGGACTAAAACTATATTAAAAGTCAACTTGATTTTATGAGGAAAATTACAGGGGATAAGGCGAAAATAAGTTAAAAAACGTAAAAAGGGGACAGGAAATATAATGACAGAAGTACTAGAACTAAAAGAAGAATTACAACAAATTCAAAATAATAATTATGCTGTGCCAGAAGACGTAGACGCATATCCATATGCACAGTGGATGTTAGATTATATCGGATCACCTGATGCTGAATTACGTGATGATTTGATTTATAGTACGCTTCACACATGGATTACAAATGATGTATTTAGACAAAAAGAATTACGAGGATTAATGTTACAAGCAATTAGTCCTGATTATTTATTTTATAAAATTGGTGAAAAGGGCACAGATTCTGTTTTTAAACGTGCGTTCTCTGTTTTAATTCCACCACTTATTTTATCTGTTCATGAAAGAGAACCATTGTTATCTGAAGAACAACTGTACAGTGTAGCAGAACAAGTTCTGGAATATGTCTATTTAGAAGAAGATGTAAGAGGTTACGTAGAAGGAAAAGGTTGGGCACACTCAACTGCACATGCGGCAGATGCGCTAGATGCTTTAGCACGTACAATACAAAATCGTGAGTTTTCATATGCAATACTAGCTGCTGTTCGTCAAAAAGTTCGTATGAATGACTACGTATACATACACTTTGAGGATGAGAGATTAGTAACGCCAATTATGTCGTTACGTAATCAAAATCTTTTAACTGAAGAAGAGTGGAGCAACTGGCTACATAGTATAGCAATTGTTGAAGACATCCGACATCCTCAGCATGCTATTTTAGTACAAAATATTAGAGCTTTCTTAAGAAGTTTATATTTTACAGCTTTAGAGAATGAGTGTGCTACTGCCTTTACAGATGATATATTGGAGACTTTGAAGGATTTGCGTAGGTATTAAAAAAGGTTTTCGAATTAGAATATATGATTCAAAACTCAATGCAATAATAAATGAACATACATTTTGTTATGCACAAAGTACATAAAACAACCATCTTCCAACCATACTAATAAAATGCTTTGGAGGTGAGTTTTATGGATAAAAAAGACTTTCAAAAAGTTTATAATGAATACTTACATCAAGAGGAAGAACAAGCTCAATTTGAAGTAGCTCAGGAAGGCGATTCAGGAGTAGAACAAATAGTTGCAGTTCGTAAAAATGATGAAGGTGATTTAATTGCTTTTAAAACATGTAGCGGAAGAGAGTTAGATTATATTACTGCTCTTGATGAAGCGAAATCAGGGAAGTTAGCTCATGTGGACGTATTTCATAAGTATGGTAGGGATATTATACGTAGTGAACCGGATGGTATAAAGGAAAATAACTTAGATAATTTACCGTCTTTTTAAACGGGTAAACCTCAAGAAGAGAATGTTCATTTGGATATTCTCTTCTTTTCTTTGCTAAGCTTTCCCTACAAATAGAAGGTTTATTTCTAAAGTGTAATCATACTTATAAAGAGTTCCCTAAATTTCTCTTTGTCTTCTGCTGTAAATGGTTTTGGTCCCTTTGTACGCTTACCGCTTTTTCGAACCATTGCACTTAAATACCGTGTTTGTAATAGTTGGTCAATGTTTTCATTCGTATACTTATAGCCTTTATGATGAAGGACGATACAGCCTTTTGCTAAAGCGAGCGAAGCAAGACCGTAATCTTGCGTTACGATTAAATCTTCTTTTTTTGCTAACTGCATAATCCGGTAATCCGCAGCATCTGCTCCGGAATCAACATAAATTGTTTCCACACCTGCTGGCTGCTTAGCATTAGAATAATGAGAAAAGCTAGTAACGAGGGTAACAGGGATTTCAGCATTCGTAGCTTCAAAAATAATCACATCTTTTACAGGACAAGCATCTGCATCAACATAAATTTTCATTTTTATCACTCCTATAAAGTGAAACTTTAATCAGTGGGGGGTTCATCCCCACTGATTATTAGTTGAACCAATCGGGCGTTTATGGGCAGTTGATCCCTCACCTAACTTCTTTGCTTTTGCTGAATTTTGAGGTAGGGGTCTTATTGCCCGTTAATGCGGGATAAATAGGTTCGAGTTGATAATAATGGTAGATTTGACTTTTGTCAAACGAGGAAGCTCTATCTAAAGCTATTTTTCACAAACTAAAATAGCCTCACGCAAACGAGAAATCCCTTCCTCAATTTGATCAATATTCACCTTTCCATAAGATAAACGAATATAACCATCTTTCGCGCCAAAAATACTGCCGGGCATAAAGGCGATTTCTTGTTTTAAGCTTTGCATAATAAGTTGTTTTTCGTTTATCGGTTCTTTTAATTTTCCCCATATGTATATACCACCAGTAGGATTGGAAAAAGAGATTTTGTCGCGAAGTTGCTCGTTTAAAGCACGGACGATGATGTCTCTTTTTTCTGCTAGTTGTTTTCGCAGCGGTACGATATGCGACTGAAATGGTACGGTTTCAAAAAATTGCTGCATAAGCCACTGCGGGAATATACTCATTCCTAATTCCATTTGATGCCGTGCATCGGACAATCGTTCGACTACAGACTGCGGAGCGACAAGCCAGCCAACTCGTAACCCTGGGGCGATCATTTTTGATAAAGAATGTACATAAATGACTGTTCCGTTTTCATCAATCGATTTTAAAGTAGGGCAAGGTTGTTTATTTTCTAGCGTAAGTAAACTGGATGGATCATCTTCAACGATCGCAATTCGTAAGTCAGCACAAAGTGATAACAGTTTTTTTCTACGATTTGGATGCAGCATCGTTCCCGTAGGATTTTGGAAATTTGGATTTAAAAAGATCATTTTAATACGGTGCTTTCTATATAACTCTTGTACATCGTCTGGATTAATACCGTGTTCATCAACAGGTAATGGGAAAATACGAATACCCGCTGATTGGAATAACGGTAATGAATAACAGTGCGATGGACTTTCGAAAGCGACTGCATCACCTGGATTTAATAAACATTGTACGATAAGATGAAGTGCTTGTTGGGCGCCAGATGTAATCATAATCGATTGTTCGGTCGCTTCAACTTTTAAATATTCCTTCATATATGTTACGACCGCTCGTCTTAGCGGGAGGTACCCTTGCGGATGATCGTAACTTAATGACTGCGTTAACGGTTGTTCTCGTAAAATCGTTTGAAGTTGATCGTGAGGATAGAGGTTACAACCGAGCTCTCCGTTTGCGAAGTCAATGATGTTTTCATTTTGTTGTACTTCTGCCCGAATATGACGAAGTAACGGTAAGTTTGGTAAAAAAGTACCACCTTCTACGAAACCTCTCCAGTTGGGTGTTAATGTCGGAGAAACGCCCCACATATGTGTACTAACACGTGTACCTTTACCAGTCGTACTTTCTACAATTCCCATTGCGCGAAGTTCATTATAAGCAGTTGTTACCGTACTTCGGTTTACATTTAACTGCGTAGCTAATTTTCGTTCTGAAGGGAGGAAGCTACCTGGGGGAAGCTCTCCGTATGTAATACGTCTTTCAATAAAGTCAACAACTTGCTGGTAAATTGGGATTTTACTGTCGTTATCTAGCTTCCATTCCATACAAACGCCTCCGCAAATCTTATATGTATCAAGTATAACAAATTGGCTGGGTAAAAAAACAGCCAATTGGACGGTGTTATATCCAGCCAATTTTACTATGCTAAATAGGGAAGGGGAGATTCGGATGAAACGATGGCAAATGGAGTGGCTCCTAGTATCAGTTGCTTTAGTATGGGGAGCAAATTATACAATTGGAAAGTATGGTGTGGCATTTATGTCATCCATTCAATTTAATAGTTTACGATTTTTAGTAGCATCACCGGTATTATTACTTATTACATTTTTAATGGAACGCTCATTACGTATTGAAAGAAAAGATTGGTTACGATTAGTAGCAGTCGGTATCGTTGGTACGACAATGTATCAAACGATGTTTATGCTATCTGTGAAATATACTTCAGCAACGAACGCCTCATTATTAATTGCGATGTCACCTATTTTTACAGGAATATTAGCAGTATTACACAAACAAGAACGTTTTTCGATGAAAGTACAAATTGGCTCAATAGTAGCATTTATTGGTGCAGCATTCGTTTTATTAACAGGGCATACGGGAGGAGCTACATACGAGTATGCGTGGCTCGGAAATGTAATTGGATTAGTCGCAGCAATTGCGTGGGGATGGTATCCAATTTTAGCGCAACCACTTATTACAAAATACTCCGCAATGAGAGTTACATCATGGTCTACTTTAATTGGAATTGTACCGCTTGTTGTATATTGTTTATTCAACGTAAATACGTTAACGTGGCCAGTAGATATGCCAAGCTGGGGATCACTAGCATATTCAATCGTCTTTGCGACAATCTTCGGACTTGCCATGTGGTATGTCGGTATTAGTAAAATAGGATCAACGAAAGTGATGGTTTATATGTATCTTGTACCATTATTCGCAGTTATCTTTGCAGCTGTAACAATTGGAGAGCAAATTAATATGATGCAACTCGTTGGTGGACTTATTATCTTCATCGGTTTATATGTTGTAAAAAAGGGCGGAATCAAAAAGCCAGCTCTCAATTTGAAAAAAGTAAGTTAGTAGTAAAAATGATCTCTTTCATATAGAAGGAGATCATTTTTTATTTCGTAATAAAAGCGCTTGTTCAACGGCCCATTTTTGATGATCGTGAATGAGAAGCTTTACAGCATGTAATGGAGACATCCACCGTAAAACATGATCCTCCTCACAGTTTTCAGTTTGTTTTTGCACCATGTTCGCAATATAAAAGAACCCATCATTTAAATAATGTGTATCTTCCTTTTCTGCATAAAAATATCGTGCTGCATTACCGAAATATTGATCAATTTCAATTGCCCATCCTAATTCCTCGAGCAATTCACGATGTAAACATTCTTCTTTGGTTTCTTGACCTTCCATACCGCCACCAGGTAAAAAGAAGCGCTCTCCTTTTTGGATAATAACTATGTTTGAAGCAGATGAATTAAAAATAACTGCATAGCAACTAGGCCGTAATACATAATGAACGGTAGGTTTTTTCGAGCCGAATGTTAGTTTTGAAATCATAAAACACGACCTTTCTCTATAAAATACATAAAAGGAATATTAAGGTAAATGTAGAATTATATAAGTATAATCTTATTAGATTGGAGTGGTACGAAAATGATAAACCGAAAGTGTTCCCGATGTAAAGAAATAACAGGTACATTGCATGGTGGTAAAAAAATTAAGGAAGAATTTTTATGCGAAGATTGTCTACAAAAAGGAATTGCGAGTGGCGAAATCGAATTATCACAAGTGGAGAAAGAACAAACTTCGTATCTTTCTATAAAAATATTAAAAATAATGAGTGTTATTTATTTAATAGTATCTATTATAACTGCTTTTTCTGCTGGAGCACTTATACAGGATCCAGGGCTTGGTGGAATATCATTTTCAATAACAGGTGCAGTTGGTGTTATGGTAATTGGATCGATATTCCAGTCTGTGCTTGTATTTTCAGGTATTTGGGTATTCATTCTGTTAGTCGAAACGGTTATTAAAATTTATGAGAAAATGAAGTGAGTGAGAGGGAGAAATACATGCGAGTAAGAAACATTCAAGGGGAAGATTATGTAAAGATTCAATCGGTTTTAAATGATTGGTGGGGCGGGAGAGACATGGTTAGTATGTTGCCAAAATTGTTTTTCGTGCACTTTCAAGATACGAGTTTTATCATTGAAGAAGAGGGAGAAACGTTAGGTTTCTTATGCGGATTTTTTTCACAAACTTATAAAGATGAAGCATATGTTCATTTTATCGGTGTAAATCCGAAGTTTAGAAGAAGAGGAATCGCGTCGACATTGTATTCTTATTTCTTTGATGTCGCTCGTGCAAGCAACCGTAAAGTTGTAAAAGCAATCACGTCACCAGTTAATAAAAAATCGATACAATTTCATCAAGAAATCGGCTTTCAAATTGAAGCTGGAGATGATGAAATAGAAGGTGTATCCGTACATACAAATTATGATGGTAATGGCGGGAGTAGAGTTTTATTTTTAAAAAATGTATAAAGTAGGCTAACGTGAAGTTAGCCTTTTTGTTGTGAGGAGGCAAGGATATGGAGAGTTCTCAAAGTAGAAATGAGTACATAAGACGCATATATAAAGTTCAAGATTATATAGAATCAAACATAAATGATTCACTTTCAATTGAAGAATTAGCCAATGTAGCAGGATTTTCAAAGTTTCATTTTCATAGAATTTTTAAAGGGATAGTAGATGAGCCTTTATCTCAGTATGTAAACCGATTGAAACTAGAAAGGGCAACTCACCTTATTACATATCGTCCGGATATGACGATTACAGACATTGCGTATCACTTCGGGTTCACAGATTCAGCAGTTTTCTCCCGAACATTTAAAAGTTATTATGGAGTAAGTCCATCTCAATATCGAAGCCACAATAGCAAGAATTGCAAAGACGTAAGTGAACCTTCTCAATACAATGAATGTAAGAAGGTTCGAGGAAATGTTGAAATTGTAACAGCGGACGATATAAACGTCGCATACATAAGACATATAGGTACATATAAAGAGTTAGCTATAGCTTTTCCAAAAATGATAGAGAAACTATTTCATTACGCAATTGAGCAAAACTATCATGTATTTGAGGATACGAAAGTATTAACCATTTACCACGATCATCATGAATTTACTGAGGACTATCGTTTAAGAACAAGTTTATGTATAACAATTCCGGATGGGTCCGCAGTAGGAACGAGCGATATCGGAATAATGGTAATACCTTCAGGCAAGTATACGGTAGGTCATTTTGAAATACACCAAGATGAATATAGAGGAGCATGGGATTCCTTATACGGTGAATGGCTGCCAAATAGCGGATATAAACCGAGAGATTCATATCCTTTTGAAGTGTATAAAAATGACCCAAGGCAGCACCCGGAAAATAAACATATAGTTGATATATATGTACCAATCGAACCTTTTTAATCATTGATTAAGGGGGAAGAATAATGAAAACTGCTGAAAAGTTAGATTGTATGATAAAAGAAGAATACAAAAATATAAATGGTATGTTAGTAATGCAGAAAGGTAATGTTGTTTTTGAAAACTATTATAATGGTTACGGTCCAGGTGATGCATTTCATGTAGCGTCAGTCACAAAAACGATAATCTCTGCGTTAGTTGGGATATGTGTAGATAAAGGGTATATAAAAAACGTTGATCAAAAAGTAATGGACTTCTTTCCTGAATATAATATTAAAACATCTGAAATAACAGTACGACACCTTCTTACAATGACAGCGCCATATCCTTATGTGGACTGGCAGGAACCGTTAGAAGAACTATGTACACAAGAGGATTGGGTGCAGTATACGCTAAATAGAATCGGACAAGGCGGAGAAATCGGATCTTTTAAATATTCATCTGCAGGGGCTCATCTACTATCAGCAATTATTGCGAGTGCAACAGGGAAAAGTGCACGTGAATTTGCGAACGAACACTTATTTCAGCTTATTGGTATGAGAGAAATTCCAAACTACAATATGAAAGCATTTGGATTCGATGACTTATTCGGAAAAGATGTGAAAGGGTGGATTCATGATCCAAATGGTATTTCAACTGGCGGTTGGGGACTTACGTTAACAGTTAGAGATATGGCTAAGTTTGGACAGATGTATTTGAATGAAGGTATTCATAATGAAAAGCAAATTCTTTCAAAGTCATGGATAAAAAAATCAACGGCAATGAATCCGAATCAATATGGTTACTTATGGTGGCTACGAGAAGAAGACGGGGTCTATTCATACTGTGCAATGGGCGATGGCGGGAATGTGATTTGTTGTGTACCAGAGATGAAATTATTGGTGGTCATAGCGTCCGGAATTATACCAGAAGCGGGGGATAGATGGAATTTAATTGAAGGCTGCATACTTCCTTATTTAAAAGTTTAAAATGTGTATTTTTATGAAAATGAGAATAAAAGGTTTAGTTAAACTTGTTTTGTTCTCCATTATAGAAATACGTATTGTGAGAACAAAGTTGTGCAACTAAGATGATAAAACTTCAACACCTATACGATTATTGAATAGGTGTTGAAGTACTTATGAGTTAATTAAGGTACATTCAACTGCAAGCTGAAACACCTTTTTCTGTTAGTGTAAATTAACCGTCTACTCCCATATTTAAAAATTGAACAAGTTGATCATTTAAATAACTTGTACTATAAGAAAAGTCATTTTGATACCATTCAATAATGATGCCAATAATCGCATTTGCTTGGTAGGAACAATAAAGTGAATGGTTCACTCCTTCTTTAAGCAAAGCCTCTTTATCTTGAAGTAACAAATGCTTTATTTCCTCAAAAAATAAATAATAGTACATTAAAGGAACCTTTTTGGAAAAAACAATTCTGTAGAATGATTTGTATTTTTCGATATGATGAAAAATCCGAATTGTAGAAGGATCTAGTTTACTAGTTTTCAATACTGATACGTAGCGATAAGGTTCTTGATAAGAACGTGACAAATCTGCTGTAATTTCTTTAAAATACTCCTCAAATAAATCTTCTACTTGTTTATAATGCAAGTAAAATGTACCACGATTTATTTTTGCCTTTCTGCAAATTTCTGAGATGGAGATGACTTCTAAAGTTTTTTCGTTTAATAATTCTAACAATGCGTTATGTAACGCCTCTTTTGTTTTCACAATACGCATATCTGTACGCATCATTTTTTTCACCTCTTATTGAACACATTTCTTACGATGTGTTAATTATTGAACATTTATCACTTTTTTGCTCATTGTAAGCGCTCTTTTATATTATTATAATTTTTATTGAACAACTGTGCAATAAAAGATAAAGGGGGCCGTTTCAGATGAGATTAAAAGGTAAAGTAGCAATTGTCACTGGTGCTGCGTCAGGCATGGGGAAAGCAATTGCAGAAGGTTATGCAAAAGAAGGAGCAAAAGTCGTTGTATCAGACTTAAACTTAGAAGGGGCTCAACATGTAGTGCAAGGAATTAAAGCTACAGGTGCAGAGGCCATTGCTGTTCAAACAAACGTTACCTCTGATGAAGATATTCAACGTCTTTTCGATGAAACAAAACAAGCTTACGGGAAATTAGATATTCTTGTTAATAATGCAGGTATCATGGATGGAATGGAGCCTGTTGGTGAAATTTCAGACGAACGCTGGGAGAAGGTTTTTTCTGTGAATACAGTATCTGTAATGAAAACAATGCGTATTGCAGTGAATCTATTCTTGGAACAAGGACACGGTACAATCGTCAATAATATTTCTGCAGGTGGATTATACGGTGCACGTGCTGGTGCTGTTTACACAGCATCTAAACATGCAGTCGTTGGCCTAACAAAAAACACGGCCTTTATGTATGCGAACAACAACATCCGTTGTAACGGTATTGCTCCTGGAGCAGTCATAACAAACATTGCTTCTACAATGACGAATGTGAGCGAATTTGGTGCAAGCCGCCAAGCATTAGGTATGGCAATTAATCCACGTGCTGGACAACCAGAAGAAGTTGCACAACTGGCTATCTTCTTAGGCTCAGACGAAGCTAGTTTCGTAAATGGACAAGTGATTTCTGTAGACGGCGGCTGGACTTCATATTAATTTTAATTCAAGTATATAAAAGTAAATAAGTTTTGAAAAAAGCAATGCTCCTGTCAATTTGGCAGGAGCATTGTCCGTATAAATAAGCATATTCATAGATTGGATGACTTTACGCTATAGAGGTTTGTTATTAATTGAATGTAAATTATGTTTAGGTAATGTGAAATTTTCCATTACCTAATTTTATGGCGTGTTTTTCTAAGTATAATGAAAATACTAAATGTCTGTGTGCATATGTAAACACCAATTCAAACATTATTAGTTAATTTCCTCAATTTAATTTCCCCTGATGAATTAGGTCCACTCAGTAGTTGCATAGTAAAAAGAAAAGTTTATTCAAGTCTAATAAAAATCAATAAAAACGGAGGGAATATGAAGCTACTATTAAAAGAAATAGCGGTGAACAAAAAATATTTATTATGTTATTTATTGGATTTGTTTTTCAATATTTTGCGTTGTTAAAAGAACATACTGTACTTGATAATGTAGTACTACCGCTAACGTATAGAAAATTAAAACATCGCGAAAGAGAAGAAAAGTCGAAATTATATTTAGAAAAAGTATGTTTAAAAGAACAAATGTATAAAACGTCGGACGAGCTATCAGGTGGGCAGCAGCAACGAGTCGCAATTGCGAGGGCGTTAGTAGGCGAACCAGAATTAATTTTGGCCGATGAGCCAACAGGGAATTTAGATAGGAAAACAGGAGCAGAAATTATGAATTTACTATTACAACAAAATGAAGAAGGAAGAACAATTATTATCGTAACGCATGATATTGAAGTGGCGAATAAGTGTAATAGAATTATTGAGTTAGTTGATGGGGAAATTGTGCGGAGTTGAAAAATTAATGAGCAAAAATAGAGCTAAGATACAAGTGAAAAACAATTGTTTTTACTTAAGAATCCGTTTTGATTAATTTTTCAAGGATGTGTAGTGTTTGCAAAGATGTAAAAAAGCCTATTCGTATTTTAGACGAACAGGCAGAGATATAATGTGCACCTTTATTGTTCAATGATTATTAATAAGACCAAGTGACTCCTGAATATATTCCATCAGCTTCACCATAGTATGTTTTAGCTGGAGAATAACCAGTAATGTAACTGTTAGATAATAAGCCTCCCCATCCACTGTACTTCTGTAGATAGCCTGATGTTTTGTTATAACGTGGTGAGAATTGTACATACCCTTGATAACCAGGTTTTAGGTTTAGTGTATAACTGCTTGTATCAGAAAGTGCTCTACTCCAAGAGAAACTCGCGCCTGCTTTGACTGCTATTTTTGCATCGGAATTTAAAGAGAGTGAATAACTCTCTGTAACTGTAGTAGAATAAGTTTTCGTAATACCGCAACTTAAACCATTTCTAGGGCAACGGAAATCTGCTGATAATTTTCTAGAACTTCCTGTAACTTTACTATTGCTCGATTGCTTGTAAATATAGTATGTGTAATACCCTTCATATTGAGGCCCATCTTTATCAACAGGAGGAAGAGTAATTTCAGGATTCTCGGCTTCAGGAATGACTTCTGTTTTAGATTCATCTAAGTAAGCCCAAAATTCTGAACTTGTTAAAGGTCTTAGTCCACCATCTTCAGTTGTAGTCATTGGGTTTATGTAAGTGAGACTGGAAGAGGGGTCATAATATTTGACAGGTTCTGGCCCTTGTTCAGTTTGAGGTGTCAGCTCCTCAATTTGTGTAGGGATGGGAACTGTTTCTGCATAAGTAGGGCCAAGAGTAATTGCCGATACGGATGTGGTAATCAATACAGACAGCAGGACTCGTTTAGCTTTTTTCATCTAGTTTCCTCCTAATTCAATGATTGGAATACTAGATAATAATAACTATTTACTTAATATTTGTAAATATCTGAAAAATATTTTTTTTCGACATCTACTGTTCCTTTTTTATCAGATTTTATATAATAAAATATTCTAGATTTTTTATCGACAGGTACGATTGAACGATTCATATTTTCGGTTACAACTACTTCTTTCGTTGAATTATCATTTATTTTCCCAACGATTATCTGATATTTCTTTTTATCTTGTGTTTCTATTGTTCCTTCTAAAAAGGGGGATGAATTTCCGTTGTTTTCAATGTTCATATATTGTTGACCTCTATACCACATATAATTTTTATTTTTTGTATTAATAGTACCAACTCCTAAAGCATCGTTTTCGACATAAAATATGAATACATTATTGTCAATTTTTGTTTGAGATATGATTGCATTATTCGTCACACCTTCTTGCTGTAATCCTCCTTTAATGGCTTCTTGTATACTGCTATAAGTAGGTAGTTTGTTTTGAACGGTCTGGTTACAACCAAAAAGTAACATTGATGTGAAAAAAAGCACAAAAAATCGCTTTTTCATCTCGTATACACTCCTTCATTTATTAAAGATTTTAATTGTATTTGCGCTTTTACTTAAATATCCTCTAATTTTCTAAAGTTTATATATTAATTGTTTTGAGAATGCTCGATATTTTTTATGAAACGTAATTTCGTTCAGAATGCAGCAGATTTATATAAAAATGGGTTTAAAATGAACTTTTAGTTGATTATAAATTCAATCAACAAATTTTGTATAATATTTAATTACAAATAATTATATTCGAATTAAAAGCAAGTATTTCAGCTGAGAGAGAACAAGTACTTTTAGATAAGTGGTATAAAATAAGAAGAGTTTAAATAACAATAAAATGAAAAAAGTACTCTGTTTATTGTTTAAACAGAGTACTAATATTAATCTACCACTCAATCGGTTCTTCCCCGTACATCTCCCATAGCTTAGGAAACATCTTTTTTAAACCTTCTTCATCGTCTTCATTCCAGTCAAATTCAAAATCTACATCGTCGAATTCTTCATTAGATAAGACATGGTAAAGTGTAAAGTAAGTATCATCTTCGTCACCAGTTTTTTCTGCATATACAGTGAAACCGAAATATAAAGAAAGTTCTTCTATTTCTGGAACTTCATACTCACTCAAATTTTCTAACACAGAAATTAACCGTTCTGGATCTTCAATACAAGCTTCGTATGTCTCTTTTCCTTGATATAATAACCATCCGCGGAAGTAATCAAAACAATCATCCGAACACCCACCTAAAATAATATAGGCTGCTGCCCATAAGCGAGATGTATAGGAAGCTTTTAATATATGATGCATATGCGTATCAAAAGCAACAATTTCATGTACTGTACGTTTAGCAAGGTGAGAAATAAGCCATTCTATTTGTTCTTCTTGGTCTTCACCTTTCGTTTTTGCACGTTTAAGTAGTTCCCAAAATTCTTCTTCTGTTATCGTCTTTTCTTTTATGTAATCTTCCCCTAGAATAGGGTCTATGTATCCCTTTTTACGTTTGGAAGCAACTAGTTTGTTAGCTTCTTTCATACATTCTTCTGCTGTTTCAAACTCTTTTGCTTTCACACTACCGGCTGTGCCAATTTTTCCGTAAAACACAACATAGTCCTTTTCTTTCACAACGATTTTCCAAAACTTATTTGATTTCTCAGTTTGCTGGATTAATAACGTTTCCATTCGTACCCCCATCATGCTTTTCTAGTGTGCACTGTGATTGTAACATATGTATAAATACCTGTAATGACAAAAAGGTGAGTGTAGTTTTTGGAAAGTTCGAAAATCATTGAACGAAATAGAAAAATTTAGTAATCTTATTTATACAGCACATACATAATCGTTTTGTAATAATTCGATATTTAATATATTAGGGGGCATTACGGATGGATCTTACGTTTAAAGTAGAGGAAACATGTTTTAATTACCGAGTTGGAGCAATTTGTAAACAAGGTAATAAAATCCTTATTTTGCAAGGTGACGGTGAAGATTTTTGGTATGTACCAGGCGGAAGAGTGAAAATGCTAGAAAATAGTGAGGATGCGTTAAAACGAGAGCTTGCAGAAGAACTAGGTGTTCCTATTAAAGGGAAGAGATTGATATGGTCAGTAGAAAATTTCTTTACACTTTATGAGCGAAAGTTTCATGAGATTAGTTTTTATTATGAAGTAGAGCTGCATGAATTGCCTGCAAATGGAGCGGATCAATATATTTTGGAAGAAGAGGGTAGAACGTATTTGTTTAAGTGGGTGCCGGTAGAAGAGTTACATGCATATAACGTACAGCCTGCATTTATAAAAGAGAAAGTAAAGGATATAGCAGTTCATACAGAACATATCGTTTTACAAAAGTAAATGTATTCGGAGGGAGAAAAGAGTGAAGGGGACTAAAAAAGAGATACATATAGATAATAAAGTAATTCGTTACACACATATTGAAAAGGGTTGTAATACGGTTTGCTTTATGTTCTCAGGTTCAGGATACAATTATGATAAGCCGTTGTTTTTTTATTCGACGATGCTTATGCTTGAACATAAAATTGATGTTGTACATATTCATTATTCCTATGATGGACAATTAATGAATAAACCAATGGAAGAAGTAACGAAAGTAATGATGGATGATATTAATCCTATAATGAATGAAGTATTAAAAGATGAGCAATACAACCATACTATGTTTTTAGGGAAATCACTCGGAACAATCCCAATTGCAAATGATTTAATGAAGAGAGAAGAATTTTTACAGTCAAAAATGATATTATTGACACCGTTACTAACGTTTGATTCGATTTTTGATTCAATCTTACATAGTCATCACGAAGGGCTTTTAGTAATTGGAGACAAAGATCACCAATACAATGCAGATCAAATTGATCAATTACATAAAACGAATTTAAAGATTGAGGTTGTGAAGAACGCAAACCATTCTTTAAATGTTGGGGAACTTGAAACAGAGAATTCAATTGTAGCAATAGCAAAAGTAATAGAAACACTTGAAGATATAATTAGAGTTTGAATGGATTATTTTTGTTAAAATACATGCAAAAGAGGTGCTTCATGCATCTCTTTTTTATGTTCAAATTTCAATGGGTTTTTTCAATGTATCAACCTTAATTCTTAATTATTTTAATTTGCCTCTCTACTTCAATTACAGAAACTCCCTGAACAGAAATTGAATTCCTATGAAGTAAAGTCCACATTAAATAGGAATATTACTTTTCTTTTTCCTATAAAAAGCGGATAACAATTTTAAGTAGTAGTTATTACAATTTAAATACGGAAAATTCAGAAAAATTTCAGAAACTTGAGAAAGGATAATTGGAAGCGTTTACTAGTTGTGGAGTACAAGAAAGGGAAAATTCCTATATAAGGGGGCTATTAAGGTGAAATCGATTAACCCGATGAAAGTGATAGATGAGAGTCGTATCCATTCCATGCATATTTGGTTAATATTTTGGCTATTTATCGTAATTGCATTTGATGGATATGATGCTGTTATTTATGGAGCAACTGTACCTTCGCTTATTAAAGAGTGGGGAATATCAGATGTTACAGCAGGGGCGATTGGTAGTTGTACAGCTATAGGAACGGCAATTGGTGCTGCTTTCTTCGGTTTATTAGCTGATAAAATAGGTCGTAAAAATATTATACTAGTAACTACAATCTTATTTAGTCTATTTACATGTTTAGCCGGTTTTGCGAACGGTCCTGTAATATTTGCTATTTTTCGTGTTATAGCGGGTGTAGGACTTGGCGGAGTTATGCCGAATGTAATTGCTATAGCAACAGAATTTTCGCCAAAACGAATTCGAACTGCTATCGTATCTTTTATTTTTTGCGGGTATTCAATTGGAGCAATGGCGGCGGCACTTACAAGTCGTTCCATTCTTACGACAGCAGGATGGGAGCTTGTTTTTTGGTTAGCGGGAGTTCCATTATTGTTTATCCCGTTTTTAATGAAAAGTATTCCTGAGTCTGTTGGTTTCCTATTAATGAAAGGAAAAATAGAAGAAGCTAAAAAAGTAATAGCTAAGGTAAATCCACAATTAAGTAAAGATGTGACAATTGAATTTACAAAACCACCAACTAAAGAAGCCGGTTCTCCTGTTGTTAAGTTATTTGAGGAAAAGCGCGCCGTAAGTACAATTATGTTTTGGATTTCATGTTTTAGTGCTTTCGTACTCATTTACTCTATGAGTACATGGTTACCAAGGCTTATGATGCAGTCAGGATACGATCTCAAATCAAGCCTCACATTTACAGCTGTCATGCAAATCGGAGCTATTATTGGAACACTCATATTCGGCCCAATAGTAGATAAAATTGGATTTAAAAAAGTACTTGTCCCATTATTTTTCTGTGGAGCAATTGCGTTATCACTCATTGGATTTGTAAATAATATGTTTATTGGATTTTTGTTAATTTCAGTCATTGGTGCTTCTTCTGTCGGACTACAAAATATGTCAAATGCATTTGTTTCTCAATATTATCCTAGTAATATGCGCTCAACAGCGGTAGGAAGTACAATGGCTTTTGGGCGTCTTGGAGGTGTGGTAGCTCCAACTTTGGTAGGTATTCTTCTTTCCATGCATTTATTGCCTCAATATAATTTTGCAGCAATTGCAACTGCTGCTGTAATTGGTGGCATAGCATTGTTATTTGTGAAAGAAGAACATGGAATTTATTATAAAGAGAAAAAAGAAATCGCTAGTGGAAATAACAATGTAACTACAGCCAAATAGTGAATAATCAATCCCGGGGATATATTTCTTCGGGATTCGTATTTGTTTAGTTAATAGTTAGAATATTTACTTTTATTTTGTGTGACGTTTCTTATACAATAGAGAGAAAAGGTGAAATGGGGGATGGGGCGTGTCTAGTAATAAGAGAGAGAGATTAATGAAAAGAATAGAATATCATTTGCGAAATACATCACGCCAGCTTATTAAAATCGATACGGAAGAAGAGGCGCTTCAGTATTTAACTCATTCCTTTTGTGCAGAATTACATTGTGATTTCGTCGCTGTAATTTTTAATGAAGGTGGACAGTTTTTACCAAAAGCTTGGAGTGGTAATTTAACTTCTTTAGCTTCAGCGTTTCCACTTCATTCTGATGAATGTTCCTCCAAACTACAATATCAAAGCATGACAGATCAAACGGCAGATTTACCAGAAGTGTGTCTTCTATCTGAAACATTGAAAAGTGCTGGGGTAGAGACTTGGTTCACTGTCCCATTAAAAGATGATATCCAGCATTTTGGTTTTTGTGTTGTTGCATTTTCAAGTTACGTGCCACTTTTAGATATGGAAATATCATTTGAAGAGTTTGGAAGAGATATAGCAGTGGCGATAGCTGTGGCTAGACAAAAAGAATCGCAGTTGAAAAAGATTGAAGGTTTTGGATGGATTAGTAAAAACCTGTCGTTAGATGTTCCGTTAGAAAAGCATGTTTATGAGGTAACTTCTAAAGCCGGAAATGAAACAAATTCGAATTTTGCATGTGTTTATTTATATAACGAGACTGAAAACTGTTTTGTTTTTCAAGCACCTGCATATGGAGAAATGAGAAAGCCATACAAAATTATGGTTGAGGATAAATATGTATTAAAAGAACACTTTCCATTTTTTGAAACGATTGGTGGTGAACAGTATACTGCCCCAATCGTTATTGATATGAAACCAATTGGAGTATTGCATGTTGAAAAGGAATGCGAAGGTTTTTTTACAGAAGCAGATGCAAAATCACTTGAAATGATTGCAAATCATTTAGCAACCATACTAGATAATGCAAGGTTATATAATGGTGAGAAAGAACATAAGCAACGTCTTCATTTTCTATTAGATTATCAGCAAGCATTATTAAAAGAAACGGTCGATGATAATAATTTTGAAGGCATTACAACAATGCTGGGTAGTTTGTTTCAAGATACAGTATTTATTTTTGATAGATTTATGCAACCTATAGCATATAATGATGAAAATGGTGGGCGTATAGCAGAACATTTATCTGAATTGGCGAGAGAAGAACGAAAACAACAACGAATAACAGATACTTTCCAAATTAATGATCCGAATAATAGTGAAAATTGTTTTTCGTTTTGGATTATTAATGGGGGCGGTAATTTTTTAGGGTATTTAGCAGTGCGAAGAACGATTGGAGGCATGGATGAATTTGATCAATTAACGATTGATTTAGCTCGAAATATATGCTCAATCCAGTTTATTAAGCAAAAACTCGTTCTAGATACGAAAGAACAAATGAAAGATAGCTTTATTAGTAAATTACTAATTGAAAAAATTGAGGATCGAGATAATATTTTACAATATGCTAACTTGTATCAGTGGAACCTTTTCAAACAACATCGAGTAGCTGTATTATCCATTTCACTTGATGAGGAAGAATTAAAGAAAGGGAACTTACTCGAACACCAAGCGAAAAAGTCGCTTATATGGGATTTAATTAAGACTCGTCTTCCAGAACTAGGGACAGGTATTTTTGCAGTATCCCATAATGATGAGCAAATTTTAATTGTTCCAATAGATGAACAGAAGAAGGAAGCTGATATATTTTGGGAAACGGTGTTTTATAGTATTCAAAAATGGATTAACTCATCACCTATTGGATGTCGTGTTTTGTTAGGAATTGGTGGTGTTACAAAACATTTGGAAGACTATTATATTAGTTACCAGCAAGCCATGCAGGCTCTAAATATTTTAGCTAGCCGATTCCGCAAAAAGGGGTATGCGCTATTTGAAGATCTAGGTTCTTATGCCATTTTACATCATTTGAATCATTCAGCAGCTGTAGACCTTTTTATTAAGAAACAAATTGGTCCGCTCCTTGAATATTCAGAAGGGAAGAATATAGATTTGTATAATACACTACATGTATTTTTACAAAATAATGGAAATGTAAAAAGTGCTGCCAAAGAGCTCTTTATTCACCGGAGCTCACTCTTGTACAGGCTTGAAAAGATAGAGTCACTCATTTCGGTTGATTTAAATCATGCAGAAGTGAGATTTAATTTAATGATGGCGTTAAAGCTATATGATATGCATGGTGAAGTAGTAGGGAATTGAAGTTTATACTTTAAGTAGAGTACTAGCTTAAATTCGATAAAAAGAGTTTTCTCTATAAAACGAAACCTTTTTTATTTTTATATAATTGTTTTTCAAAACTTGTTACACTATATAGGTATATAAAGGAATTATAGATTTGAAGGTGATTTGTATGAAGAAATATAAAATAGGAGAAGTAGGAAAGGAATTTGGAGTTTCAATAGATGCTTTAAGGTTTTATGAAAAGAAAGGATTCCTAAAACCACAAAAAGATAAAGATAATGGTTTTAGATTTTATACATATGAGGATTTTGGAGTGTTTTTAGCAATTAGAAGCTTTCGACAAATGGGTTTTCATGTGAAAGAAATTGGATCGATTTTTAACGGCTTAGAATATGATGACATAATGAAAAAATGTGTTAATAAAATAGCTGAAAAAAATGAAGCGATAAAACAATTAGAGATAGAAACAAAACAAATAAATGAATTTATTAACTTATTACAAGAATATAAACAAGAAGATAGACGATGGGTTATAAAACAAACTGGCACTTATTATTTTCTCAAACATGTTCATTTAAATGATGGAGCGCTATGTGTAAATCCTCTATTAAAAGAATGGTTAAATTTCTTGCCAACAGTTTCTCCAGCATTATGTATTCCACTTGAAGATTATAAAATGAAGGATATAGATAATAGTTACTGGGTAATGGCCATATCTGAATTAAAGATGAAAGAGTGCCAATTACATATTGATGATACAGTTTTTCAAATAGATATGGGAGAGTGCTTGCATTATTTATATGAAAAAGATGTAAATGAACCGATATCATCGTTGATATTTGATGAAGCACTACATATAATGCAGGAACAGGGATACTCTCTTAACGGAGATATTTTATGTCGATACGTTTGCGAAACAAAGAGTCAAGAAAAAACAGATGAACATTATATTATTATGATTCCTGTTATTAAATTAAACCGTATAAAGTGACATAGTAAATGTGAAGTAGAGAACGAAATGAAGAAATGCATGTAATTGTTAGACATAGTCTACAATTACATGCATTTTTTTTGAAACAAAAGAACTTTTACTCGGTGCTCAATTAAGTTTATACAAAAAAATGAATTAATTAAATTAAGCTATTGACCCTAGTCTTAGACCATAGTTTATATTGAAATTATGAAGTAAGCGTTTACAAAAACGAAATATAAAACGCTTAAATAAATTATTGGAGGTTTTTAATATGAGAAATATCGTACTTTTATGTAATGCAGGTATGTCTACAAGTATGTTAATGAACAAAATGAGAGGATATGCAGAATCAACAGGGTATAACTGTGAAATTAATGCTTATGCACTAACAGAAGCGAAAAATGTTGGTCCGGCAGCTGATGTAATTTTATTAGGGCCACAAGTTCGATATGCCTTAAATACTGTGAAAAGTCAATTGCCAGAAAAGACAATTGAAGTTATTGATATGGCAGCTTACGGCATGCTAGATGGGAAAAAAGTAATTGAGCGCGTGAAAACCATTTTAGGTGATTAATAGTTATACACCGGGAATGATTAACGAGCTTTATACGACTTATGTCAGTTTTGAAAAGTACATATTTTGAGGGGGTCATCGTCTGAAAAAGATAAAGAAATTTCCAATTTTATGTATGGTAATAGGGAGCCTGACAGGTGGTTTGGTGCTTTCAGGATGTTCATCAGAAAGCAAAGATAAGGCTTTAAAAGATTCAGATATAACACTTATAACGAATGTTCTTCCGTATGGAGAAGTAGGAGCTACTGTCGTTTGTGATTTTGGAGATACAATAGATAGCTCAAAATTAACAAACGATAGTTTTAAAGTTGAGGTGGAAGTGAATGGGAAGCCTCAAAATAGAAAAATAACGAAAGTGTATACAAATAATAAAGCTGAGGTATCAGAGACTTCAAAAGACGGACAATACGTCGTGATTGAATTAGATGAAAACGATAAATATGCATCTACCTCAACATTTAATGAAGAAAAATTTTTAAGTACAAGAGATAATTTAGATTATAAGTTATCTCTTACGAAAGAAATTAAAACAAAAGAAGGCGCAACCTTTAAAGCATCTGAAAAGAAAAATAAAATTTCAAATGTAGTTACTCCTGTTGTGGATGACTTTAAAAAAGGGGTCTATCAAGATGCTTCTGGAAGCAAAATGCAATACAGACTTTTTGAGCCTAAAAAAGAGCCTAACAAAAAATATCCGCTAGTTTTATTTTTACATGGATCAGGTGAACGAGGAAATGACAACTATATGCAAGTCGTAGGAAATGAGGGCGCTGTAGCGTGGGCTAATCCAGAACAGCAAAAGAAAAACCCTGCATATGTGTTAGCTCCTCAGGTTGAAGCCGCTGAAACCCTTACAGCGTATTGGACCGAGGAACCAAACTATACTACGATGTTTAATTTACTAAAAGAAACCATCGATAAATATGATATTGATAAAAATCGCATATATGTTGTTGGTATGTCCAATGGTGGAATTGGCACTTGGAATGTTATTAAGAAGAACCCGAATCTTTTCGCAGCTGCTGTTCCGATTTGTGGAATAGGAGATTTGCCGGGAAATCAGCTAGTTGGTGAATATGAACCAATGCAAGATACTTCGGTATTCAAGGATATTAAAGATATGCCAATTTGGGTCTTCCATGCAGAAGATGATCCACTGGTTGATGTGAAATATAGCAGAGATGCTGTACAAGCGATTAAAGAACTAGGGGGTTCTTCTATCAAATATACAGAATACCCAACTGGAATCGTTAAACCAATGGGGCACTTCTCTTGGGTACCAGCTTTACAAGATAAAGAGATGATAAATTGGTTATTTAATCAGTCAAAATAACTGATTACATTAATTCATTAGGAAATAATCATTCTATTACCGATATTGCCCATAAGGAGATTATACGATGAATAAAAAAATAGTATCGTTTTGCTTAGTAGCTTCTTTGGCAGTTTCCTTGTTTGGATGTTCTCCTAATAAGGCAGAACAAGCTAAGGAGAAAAAAGAAGAAAAACCAGTTGAATTTTATTTAGTAAGACATGGAAAAACGATGTTAAATACGACTGATAGAGTACAAGGATGGGCAGATGCACCACTTACAAAAGATGGTGTTGCAGTAGCAGAGAACCTTGGGAAAGGTTTGAAAGAAGTTAAGTTTGAAAAGGCATATAGTAGCGATAGTGGACGTGCGGTAGAAACAGCGAAAATTGTGTTAGATCAAAGTGGAAATAAAGATATGAAAATCAATCAAAGTAAAAATTTGCGTGAAGCATGTTTCGGTGAGTTTGAAGGGGAATTAAATCATACTTTTCGGGAAAAACTTGCGCAAGCTAATAATATGACCTATGAAGAATTTATGAATAATTTCGACATCGATATTATGCAAAAAACTGCAGCGAAGATTGATAACAGTAAACAGGCTGAAGATACTGAAACAGTCACAAAGAGAATGAAAAAAGAAGTTGATAAAATTGCAAAAGAAGTAGCAGAAGATGGCGGCGGTGAAGTCCTTGTTGTATCACATGGTATATCTTTAATGGATTTATTATATTCAATATCTCCTGAATCTTTAAATGAGGTTGAAGAAGGGTTAGGAAATGCAAGTGTTTCAAAAGTTGTATATAAAGATGGGAAATATAAAGTTCAATCTGTAAATGATATGAGCTACGTAGAAAAAGGAAAAAAGTAAATTAATTAAAAGTCAGAAATGTTGGAGGTAATTATGAAGCTGTTAGAAGGGATAAGAAACGGATTAGAAAGAATCATCACACCACTAACAAATTATCTCGGAAATAGTAAAGTAGTAAATGCTATTACATCAGGGATGATGATGACAATTCCTGTTACGATCGGTGTTACATTGTTTGCTATTTTAGGTAATCTACCATTTGAAGGGTGGAAAGAATTTTTAATTCAAATTGGTTTGTATACGCACATGCAAGACATGATTAGTGCGACACTTAGATTGTTAGCAGTATATATGGTTGTCATTATCGCTTATTCTTATGTGAAAGAAGAAGGCATGAACGGAATGACAGCTGCTGTTATAGCATTAGGTAGTTTCTTATGCTTAATGCCAATGTCAATTAAGATTGGAGAAGAGCAAGTTCCAGCTATTTTAAATCAGTACCTAGGTAGTGATGGTATATTCGTTGCCATGTTTGTCGGCGTGTTTACTGGTAAATTGTACTGTGCATTAAAAAGAAAAAATATTGGAGTGAAATTACCAGAATCGGTACCACCTATGGTAGCTGATGCGATTAATCCTGTATTTATTTCAATCATCATTTTCACACTTATCTTCTTTATTAGAGTAATATTTGGCTATACTCCTTATGAAAATATTTTCAACTTTGTAAGTCAAGTAATCTCGTTACCTGTAAAATTCATTGGATCGTCTGTATGGTCAGTAATTGCTATCTTTACATTCATGAATATATGTTGGTTCTTCGGTTTACACCCAGCACCAATCATAAATGTATGGTATAGTGCGACAGCTCCATTATTTACAGCAGCTATTACAGCTTTCGCTTCAGGAACACCTTTTGCAGAAATTCCTTATTTAGGATTTAGTTTAATGCATTTTGCAGTTGCCATTGGTGGAACAGGAAATACGTTAGGTTTAGCAATAAATCTACTATTTGCGAAGTCACAGCAATATAAATCACTTGGGAAAATCGGTATCGTCCCAAATATCTTTAATATTAATGAGCCGATTGTATTTGGATTACCGCTTGTTCTGAATCCAATCTACTTTATTCCATTAGTAGCATCTTCAATAGTTGGCGGGTTAATTTGTATCGTATTCCTTAAAATCACGGGAATTTTATCTACCTTTAACCCACTTATTGAATTGCCATGGGTAACACCAGCACCATTTGCAGCTTATATTTCTGGTGGTTGGTTACTATTCATCATGACAGTATTAATTATTATCTCTCAAATTCTATTATATTATCCGTTCTTTAAAATGGGAGATAAGAAAGCTTATGAGGCAGAACAACAAGCGGCGACACAGCAATAATCATGTATCCCGCAAAAGCCCAATTAGTGTTGGCTAGTAATCAGTGGGGATGAACAAAACCCCGCTGATTGTTTTTTCGAATTATAAAAATAAAAAAATGTTAGGAGAATTGTTATGGAACAAAATGAATTAGTAGTATTTCAAATTATATCAACGGTAGGTAGCGCACGATCTTCGTATATTGAAGCGATTCAAGAAGCGAAAATGGGTAACTTTGAACAAGCAAGACAATTAATGAACGAAGGTAGTGAAACTTTTATTGAAGGCCATAGAGCACATGCTGGATTGATTAGTAGAGAAGCAGCTGGTGAAAAAGTAGAAGTAAGCTTATTGTTGGCGCATGCAGAAGATCAATTAATGAGTGCAGAAGGATTTAAAATCATTGCAGAAGAGCTTATAAGTGTTTATGAAACATTTTTAGTGAAACAAAATTAATAGAAATAAACGATAACAATACTATTTTTGAAAGGGAAAGGTAAATATGCTCAATACTACATTTAAAAAAGACTTTTTATGGGGCGCTTCGACAAGCGCCTATCAAGTAGAAGGTGCCTATAATGAAGATGGAAAAGGCCTTTCTGTTCAAGATGTGAAAGTTATTCCTGAAGGTACATCAGATTTCAAAGTTTGTAGTGATCATTATCATCATTTTAAAGAAGATGTGAAACTTTTTTCTGAATTAGGACTGAAAGTATATCGCTTTTCTATAGCTTGGACTCGAATTCTTCCAAATGGCACGGGAGAAGTGAATGAAAAAGGTATCACATTCTATAGTAATCTTATTGATGAATTGCTGAAGCATGATATCGTACCGTTAGTAACGATGTATCATTTTGATTTACCGTATGAATTAGAGAAAAAGGGTGGCTGGAGTAATCGTGCTACCATTGATGCTTTTGTTACATATTGTGAAATCCTTTTTGAACGTTTTGGAGATCGAGTAAAGAATTGGTTAACGATTAATGAACAGAATATGATGATTTTACACGGTGGGGCTATTGGTACATCTGTATTATCTCAAAAAGAGTTATATCAACAAAATCATCACATGCTTTTAGCAGAGGCAAAGGTAACAAACTTATGTCATAAGATGATACCTGATGCGAAAATTGGTCCAGCACCAAATATTAGTTATGTGTATCCGAAAACATGTAAGCCGAATGATATAATTGCAGCTCAAAATTGTAACGCAGTTCGTAATTGGCTATATCTAGATATGGCTGTATATGGACGATATAACAATATAGCGTGGAATTTCATGAAAAGCAAAAATATAGAACCAGTCATTCTAGAGGGAGATATGGAGATTCTAGCTAGTTCAAAACCCGATTATATAGCTTTTAACTATTATTCTTCTATTACTGTTAGTGAGTATGATGAAAACTTTGTAATCGATGATGCTGGTGATCAACAAATTGAAGTAGGTGAAGAAGGATTCTTTATGGGTGACGATAATGAATTTCTAGAATTAACCGATTTCGGTTGGGAGATTGATCCAATTGGCTTCCGGGCTACATTAAGAGAAGTGAATGATCGTTATCACTTACCAATTATTATTACAGAGAATGGAATAGGTGCTTACGACAAAGTAGATGAAGATGGATCCGTACAAGATCATTACCGAATTGATTATTTGAAAAAACATATTGAACAGATGGAATTGGCAATTGCAGATGGAGTGGATGTAATGGGTTACTGCCCTTGGGCTGCAATCGATTTAATTTCTACGCATCAAGGTTTCAGAAAAAGATATGGTTTTATTTATATAAATCGTGATGAAGACGATTTAAAAGATTTAAAAAGAATAAAGAAACAGAGCTTCTATTGGTATAAAGAAGTTATTTCATCAAATGGAAAAGAACGATAACATATAGTTTCGAAATTCACATCATAGAGTGCGTACCTCAAGAAAACATTATTTATCTTGAGGTGCGCACTTTTTGTATGAAAAATAACTGTACTTCTCACTAAATGGAAAATAAAGCGGTTTGAACCGAAATGAATACCATCAAAATGTATGAAAGAAATATATGCATTTCCTACACTATGTACATACAAAAACTTTTTGGATATAGATATAATTTATTTACAGAATATTTAAAAATTTATTCAAGGAGGTAGCAAAATGGCAATTCAAACAATTGGCATTGTCGGTGCAGGATCTATGGGTTCTGGCATTGCAAATTTAGCTGCATTACATGGATTTACGGTTATTTTACATGATATTGAAGAGCGTTATTTAGATAATGCAATACAACGTATGAATGGTTTTATGACTAAGAGTGTTACAAGAGGAAAGATGACGGAAGAAGATAAAGAAAAGGCGCTTGGCCGAATTCGAATCACTACAACTTTAGAAGATATGAAAGATGCGGATGTAGTTATTGAAGCCGTGTTAGAGAAGTTAGATTTGAAGAGGGAAGTGTTTGCAGCTCTTGATCGAATCGTTCCTGAAGGGGTTATACTTGCAACAAATACTTCATCTATGTCGATAACAGAGATTGCTTCAGCAACGAATCGTCCAGAACGTGTGGCAGGTATGCATTTCTTTAACCCTGCACAACTTATGAAACTTGTAGAAGTTGTTCGCGGCTATAAAACGAGTGATGAAACAGTCGAAGAATTGAAAGCGTTATCTAAAAAACTTTCGAAAGAACCAGTTGAAGTAAAGAAAGATTCACCTGGATTTATTGTAAATCGAATTATGATTCCGCAATTTATTGAAGCAATTAAATTGCTTGAAGATGGGGTTGCATCTGCAGAAGATATTGATAAGGCTGTTACACTTGGCCTCAATTATCCGATGGGGCCGTTTACACTACAAGATTTTGCAGGTGTAGATATTGGGTATCACGTGATGGAGTACTTCAAAGAAGAACTAAATAATGATCAATACGCGCCGCCGCTTCTTTTAAAACAGCTAGTTAGAGCAGGTAGACATGGCAAAAAAACAGGTGCAGGTTTTTATGATTATGAATAAAGAATGGGGGATTAAGTTATGAATTATGAGTTTTTAATTTGTGATATTGAAAATAAAGTTGCGATCGTTACAATTAATCGACCGCCTGTAAATCCGTTGAATACACAAGTGTTTCATGAACTTTCCAGTCTATTTGGTGAACTAGAAGCCAATGAAGAAGTGCGAGTTATCGTTCTTACAGGAAGCGGAAGGAAGGCATTTGTTGCAGGCGCTGATATTAATGAAATGGTAGCACTTGATCTTGTCGGTGTAACCAAAATGAATAAAACTTCACGAACGGTATTTAGCAAAATTGAAAATATGTCAAAACCAGTTATTGCTGCGATAAATGGATTAGCTCTTGGTGGCGGTTTTGAACTTGCACTCGCATGTGACTTACGCATTTGTTCGGATCAAGCAAAATTCGCCTTTCCAGAAGTAGGACTTGGAATTATTCCTGGAGGCGGAGGAACACAGCGTCTTCAAAAGGTTGTCGGCCAAGGTATAGCAAAAGAATTACTTTATTTCGGAGATATGTTTGATGCAGAGCGTGCTTTCAGTTTACATATTGTCAACAAAGTAGTACCTGCGGAAGAGTTGTTTGAGTTTGCAAAGGAATGGGCATATAAATTGGCAAAAAAACCACCAGTAGCACTTCAAATGTTAAAAACGGCAGTAAATGTAGGAAGTAATGCTGATCTTGAAACAGGCTTAATCATTGAAAGTACCTGTTTTGGAAATGCTTTCGCAACAGAGGATCGTAAAGAAGGATTACAAGCATTCGTTGAAAAAAGAAAACCAGTTTATTTAGGGAAATAATGAGGTGAAAAGGATATGAAAGAAATTGTTTTATTAGAGGGAGCGAGGACTCCGTTCGCTGAAATTTCGGGATCATTCCGGGGGATGAATGCAACAGAATTAGGGGCAATTGCAGCTAAGGAAGCAATACGAAAAGCTGCTATATCTGCAGAGGATATTGATCAAGTTGTATTTGGTAACGTTCAGCAATCTAGTAAAGACGCACATTTATTGGCAAGGCATGTTGGTTTAAAAGCCGGAGCACCTATTCATGTCCCCGCTTTGACAATCAATCGACTTTGCGGAACAGGTGTTGAATCTATTTTAACGGCCGCACGTTATATATTAAGCGGGGAAGCAGAAGTTGCACTTGCCGGAGGAACGGAGAACATGAGCCAAGTGCCGCACGTAATACCTGGAATGAGATGGGGAAGTCCACTCGGGGGTCCGGCTTTAGAAGATTGGTTATGGGATGGTCTTTATGATACGTATGGTAAATGTACGATGGGAGAAACAGCTGAGAATTTGGCTGCAAAATATAACTTAACGAGAGAAGAAGTAGATCAGCATGCACTCTCTAGTCATGAGCGAGCTCTTTTAGCAAGGGAGAAAGGGTATTTAAAAGAAGAGATTGTTCCAGTAACAGTGAAAGGAAGAAAAGGAGAACAGGTCATTGAAGAAGATGAGCATATCCGTCATACAAGCTTAGAAAAACTTGCAAAACTAAAGCCGCGCTTTGTGGAAAATGGTGTCGTAACTCCTGGTAGTGCAAGTGGGATGGTAGATGGTGCAGCGGCAGTTGTTTTAGCATCAAGCGATTATGCAAATGAAAGAGGATTAAAACCGATTGCTAAGCTCATTTCTTGGGCTGTTGTTGGAGTAGAACCGAAGTATATGGGAATCGGACCGGTTCCGGCTATTCAAAGCGCATTAGAAAAAGTAAATCTAAATCTAGCAGACTTAGACTTAATTGAAATTAATGAAGCATTCTCTGCGCAGTACTTAGCTTGTCAAAAAGAATTAGGATTCGATCTTAATAAAGCGAATGTAAATGGCGGGGCAATTGCGATTGGGCATCCACTTGCTGCGAGTGGAACAAGAATTTCTCTTTCCTTAATTTATGAATTAAGAAGAAGAAATAAGAAGTATGGGGTATCCGCTGTTTGTATTGGCGGAGGGCAAGGAATTGCAGCGATTTGGGAAGCTTTGTATTAGAAAAACCAGGGGGAGTCCTTCCTGGTTTTCCTACATCGTTTATCCGGCTATAAGTATGGGATAAAAAACTCGGGCTAGTTGGTAAGACGATAGAAAGTGAGTGAGAGAATGAAAAAGAATAAGAACTTATTAGCGGTGTATGAGCTGATAGAATCTATTGTTTCATCTTACGGTGAAAAAGAAGCAATATATGATTTAACGAGACGAATTACATACAAACAATTGAAAAACGAAATAGATTGTTTGGCTACTGCATTTAAGAGACTAGGAATAGGTAAAGCAGACCGCATCGCCGTATCTCTACCAAACTGGTCCGAAACAGTAGTTATATATTTTGCAGCAGCAAAATTAGGAGCGACAATTGTTCCGTTTAATCCAAAATATAAATCATTTGAAATTGAATATATATTGAAAAGTTCAACTCCGAAGCTATTAATAGCTTCAGAAGAATTTGAAAAGAATTTTGGGTTTGAAAAAGTACTTAATATGGTACAAAAAGCTATTACAGTAAGATTTCCGCAAGAAAATCTTAGTACGTATGAGGAGTTAATGCGTACGGAAATAATGGATGTTGAACCAGTAAGTATAAATGTGAATGAAGATTTGTTTTGTATATTATATACGTCAGGAACGACGGGAACCCCAAAAGGTGTAATGGTTACACATCGTGCTGTTGTACAATCTGCGCAAACGATAGGAATAGAGCTGCATTGTACACAAGATGATGTATTTATAATTTCAGCACCACTGTTTCATATTTTTGGTATGGCAATTAATATGCTTTGTGCAGTAGCGATGGGAGGACGAATAGTATTGCAAGAAAGATTTCGTCCGCGAGAAACTTTACAATTAATTGCACAAGAAAAGGTAACCATCCAAAAAGGCGTACCAACAATGTTTATAAAAGAACTAGAATTAGAGGATTTTGATAAATATGATTTATCTTCATTGCGTGCCGGATTAGTTGGCGCCGCACCTATTCCAGCAAAAACAGTGACGGAGATACGAGAACGGATGGGAATTAACCTTTGTCAATCATTTGGGATAACTGAAACGGTTTCTATTACGATGACCTCGTATGATGATACAAATCAGAACATAACAGAAACTCTTGGAAAGGCAATCCCAGGAGTAACATTGAAAATTGTAGATGAAAATAGAGTAACGCTTCCGCACGGAGAAGTGGGAGAAATCGCCGTTAAGGGATTTGGAGTAATGAAAGGTTATTATAATATGGCTGAACAGACAAAGCAGGTTTTGGATAATGAAGGTTGGTATTATTCAGGAGATTTAGGCACACTTGATTCTCAAGGCTATTTAAGGTTCGTAGGACGAAAGAAAGAGATGATTATAAGAGGCGGGCTAAACGTTTATCCTCAGGAAATTGAAGCAGTCATTATGAAACATCCAAAAGTAATCGAAGCTGCAGTTGTGGGACTTCCAGATAAAGTGCTAGGGGAAGTTGCATGTGCGGTCATACGGTTAAAGCATGGGGAAGTAAGTACAGAAGAAGAAATAAAATTCTATCTTAAAGAGAGAATGGCAATTTATAAACTGCCAGAGAAAGTGATCTTTACTGATGAATTTCCTGTAACAGCAAGTGGGAAAATTCAAAAGTTGAAACTGAGAGAACAAGTATCTTCTAATATTAGTCCAACAGTTTGATAGATGGGAGGGAAGGCATAATGGAAGAATATACTTTTCAAGTAAGGTGGGGAGACACAGATGCTGCGGGCATTGTGTATTATCCTAATTTTTATAAATGGATGGACGAAGCAACTCATGAATACTTTAAAAAAATTGGTTATCCTTCAGTCGAACTTTACGAAGAACAACAAATTGGTTTGCCCTTACTAGAAGCAAAATGCCAATTTAAGTCGCCTCTTCGTTTTGAAGACCAAGTAGTTGTGAAAAGTACTGTGAATGAATTGCGTAATAAAGTTTTTACAATTCAACATGTTTTTGTAAAAGGCGAACAGGTCGTGGCAGAAGGTTATGAAACTCGTGCATGGACTTCTTTCAAAGAAAAAGCGAAAGCGCATCCAATACCTGAGGATATTCGGAGGAAGATGATGCCGGAGATAAAAACTGTAGAGAGTTAAATAAGAACGAGTGAAGATATCATAATGGGAAATTGTGAATAAAGGGGAGATATTGATGGGAAAAGAAAAAAAATATGATGCCATTGTTGTTGGTGCGGGCCCAGTAGGACTTGTAGCAGGACTTGCATTACAAAAGAAGGGGATATCAACTTTAGTAATTGAGGCAGATTCATTCGGAAGACCACGACCAGGAAGTAGAGCGATCTATTTGCATAGTGCTTCGTTAAAACTACTGGAGGAGACTGCCGAAGGCCTTGGTTTTACACTTGCTCATAACGGAATTATTTGGCCTGTAAAACGAACGTTTTATAAAGGTAAAGAAGTATATGTACGAAATTATGGTAAGGATGAAAACCTTAAGTTCAACAGATTACCTCATTTCACAGCTCTTCACCAAGATGAGATTGAAAAGCATATGTATGAGGCTTGTATAAATGCGGGCGTTGAATTCCTTTGGGATGCTCCAGTTAAAAAGTTACACATTACAGACTCTGGAGTAGAAGTAACAATCACAAATGACGAAATCTTAAAGGCACAGTATGTAATTGGATGTGATGGAGCACGTTCAATCGTAAGAGAGCAAGTGGGATTAACGTTTGAAGGTCCGCGCACAGCAGATACTTTTATCGTCGTAGATGCGAAAGAAGATGAAACAGATCCACTTCCTTTAGAAAGAATATTCCATTATCAGCATCCAGCTATGGAGGGAAGAAATGTAATGTTTGTTCCGTTTAAAGGCGGATGGCGTATCGATTTACAACTGCTTGATTCAGATAACCCAGATGATTATACAAATATTGAAAGTGTTAAGAAGTGGTTGCCAAAGGTGATGGATGCTAAGTACGCTGAGAGGATTACGTGGGTGTCTTCCTATCGTTTCCATCAAGTAGTGGCAAATTCATTTACTGACGAAAAACGTCGTGTTCTTCTAGCTGGAGAAGCAGCACACTTATTCGCCCCATTCGGAGCACGTGGATTAAACTCTGGAATACCAGATGCTGTTCTCGCTGCGAGAGGTATTGAGAAGGCGCTACAATCTACCTCTGAAGAAGAGCGGATAAACGAGATTGAAGCAGCTGCAAACGAACGTCGAATTGCAGCTAAATGGAACCGAGATGCTTCAACTACTGCGCTTCATCACCTTCAGGGGAACTCTCCTGAAATGAACATGAAACGCGACATTGCTGCTTCAATGGTATCTATCGTTCCGAGGCTTGGAAGATGGCTTGATGAGGGGCCATACGGACCGAAATTTGGACCTCCTGAACTGACAACGAAATATTAAAAGTATAAAAATACTTAGATGGATAACATGAACGATATGAAAGGAGCGATAAGAAATGACTTTGTCTCAATTCATGAATGAAGAAAAATATGGTTCTCATGCACGTTCTACAAATGGAATGATTGAACGGTTAATGACGATGAACTGGTATTGCAACATTGGACAGCAAAATGTAGAGGCTGAGAAGAAAATTGATCAATTTATGAGTTCTCTAAACATTAGTGAATATGAAATCAAATGGATTTCAAGAAAAAATTAAATGAAACAATTGAGCGGATTTCATTTGAAGATAACGATTTATGGGGGGCACTAGCGGCAGTGCCTGATCAATTGAAAGAAAAAATTGTACGTGTAGGTAACGAGAAACTTCTTGTAGATGTAGTAGATAAAGTACCAGAAGCAATCTTTCATAGTGTTTATAAAGAAGCTTTCAAGCATGTCGGAGAGGAAAAAACAGTGAAATTTCTCGTTGGGCATGCGATGTACATAAGTGTTGTTGCATGTGCTGCTGAATTAGCTGAAGAAAAAAATGTATTTCTGCCAATTGTAGAGTTAATAGAATTGGGACATATACCACTTGGTCCAGAGGGAAATACTTTTTATCTTTTATAACAAAAAGTGGGCTGGAAAGTTATACGCTACTATCGTTCTCGATTATTTGAGAAGGTAGAACCTTCAATCATTTAAAGGAAAGGGAGATTACTATGAAACTTGTTACTTTTACACATAATGGAGAAGCGAGAATTGCTGCCTTAGAGAACGGAAAATTGATTGATTTGCATGCTGCTTATAAAGCGAAATTGACCAGCGAAGGAAACATTCGGGCCGCTCACATTGCAGAGGCGTATATACCAAAGGATATGAATGGATTTTTACAAGGTGGAACAGAAAGCATGAATTTAGCAAAAGATGCGATCGCTTATGCGCTTATGAAAAATCATGAAGATAAATTGGTATTTGAAGAAGGTGAAGTGAAAATAGAAGCTCCAGTACCGGCGCCAGGAAAAATTATATGTGTAGGTCACAATTATCGTGAGCATATTTTGGAAATGAAACGAGAATTACCTGAATTTCCGGTCATCTTTGCGAAGTTTGCGAATACAGTAGTTGGTCCGCAAGATGATATTCCATTTTATCCGATTTCTGAACAACTAGATTATGAAGCTGAATTTGCTTTTGTAATAGGAAAGCGTGCCCGAAATGTTTCAGAAGGAGATGCCCTCGAATATGTAGCAGGTTACACAATTGCGAATGATATTACTTATCGTGATATTCAGCGCCGTACGATTCAATGGCTTCAAGGTAAGACAGTTGAAGGAAGTGCCCCAATGGGTCCGTGGTTAATTACATCAGATGAATTAACGAACCCATCTGGCTTGGAAATCGTATTAACAGTGAATGGAGAGACACGTCAGCAATCTAATACTGCTAATCTAGTATTCTCGGTACAATATCTCGTTTCGTTTTTATCTAGTTTAATGACACTAGAGCCAGGGGATGTCATTTTAACAGGTACGCCAGGTGGGGTAGGTGTTGCACGTAATCCGCAAGTATTTCTTAAAGATGGAGATATCGTTCGAATCGAAGTTGATGGAGTAGGTGTACTGGAAAATAAAGTAAAACAAAAGTTAGAGGTGCCAGTACTATGACGAAAAACGTACAAGTCCATGCGGCTGAATCTATTTATGAATCAATCGATAAGATAAAAACTATTGTTAAGCCTTTACCAGAGGAAATCATCTATTGGAAACCTTCAGAAGATGAATGGTCAGTTATGCAGATCATTACACATGTAGCGGAAGCTATTCCGTATTGGGCAAAGGAAATAAACAATATTAAATTAAACAATGAAAACTTATGGGGCCGCGGCTTAACAGATGGAGTACGCCTACAAGCAGTTTCAGAAGAGAATATAAATGAAAAATCTGTAGAAGAAGTCATTCAGCAACTTTCTACTATACCAATCATCATAGAAAATGTACTGAGCACATTAACAGACGAGGAGTTAAATATTCAGGCTCCAAGTCGCAATCCCCGATTTAACAATAAGTCGATTGACTTTATCGTTAATCACCTCATCGTAGAACATACAGAAAAACATTATAAACAAATCGAGCGGAATTTATCTAAATTTAATGAACGATAAAGGGGGAAAATAAAATGGCGGAAAAAAATGCTTTTTTTGAAAGTACACTCGTACAAGATTTCAACCGTGATATAGAACAATATCATCTCGGACCACTTTGGAACGCGATCCCAGATTTAATGAAACATACACCTGAACCCCATGCACAAGCGTACCTTTGGAAATCTGAATTGCTCCAAAAGAAGTTAACGGAGGCGACGCAAATATTTACACCAGACCGCGGGGGAGAACGCCGGGCCATCTACTTTCAAAATCCTGGACTTAATTATAGAAAACCTTGGGGATGGGCATCGACCACCCAAACATTATATGCAGCGGTTCAATTGATACAACCTGGAGAAACCGCTCCGTCACATCGACATGTTCAAAATGCGTTACGTTTCGTCATGGAAGGAGAAGGGGCTTACTCAATTGTGCAAGGAGAGCGTATTTTCATGGAACGGGGAGACTTCTTAACAACTCCAAATGGACTGTGGCATGGACATGGTCATACAGGTGACAAACCGATGATTTGGATGGATTGCCTTGATATTCCGACCATTTATTATCTCGGTGGTACGTTCTTTGAGCCGTATCCAGAAAAAATTGAACAGCCGAATGTGCCGGATAATTATACTGCTCAGCGTTATGAAGGTGGAATGGTTCGACCGGTTTCGGACCGATATGCGAAGAAAGCTCCACTTAGTTCCTACAAATGGGCAGGGACGGAAGCAGCGCTTAACGGATTAAGTCGTTTTGAACCAGATGCTTACGATGGTTATGCTGTTGAATATATAAATCCATCGAACGGTGAAACAGCGTGTCCAACGATTGCAGCTTGGATGCAAAAATTGCCGAAGGGATTCAAAGGAAAAGCGCATCGCCATACACATGCATCAATCTATCATGTACATGAAGGAGCAGGATATACGATTATTAATGGTGTTCGCTTCGACTGGTCTAAAGGAGATTTCTTTGTTGTACCAAATTGGGCATGGCATGAACACGTGGCGCTAGAAAATAGTTATGTATTTTCAACAAATGACCTGCCTATTTTAGAAAAGTTCGGGTTAGAGCGGAAACAAGAATATGAGAGCAATAATGGATATCAAACGATTACAGGAGAGTTTGAACCAGCTTTACCTTAATTTTGCTTACAAAAAAGCGCCCACATATCATACGTAGTGGCGCTTTTTTTTGTTATTTATATGATTTAATAAGCCTTCAGCACATGAAGTAAATAATCCTTACGATTCAGCGGATTATAATCAACACGTTTTCGAGTAGGGAAGGGAGCCGTAAGTTTTGTAAAACCACCTGGCTTTGTTGTAAAGATTCCTTCTCCTTCAGTGAATGAATGGAGCATTCGTTTAAAATCCTCTGTTTTCGCAACAGGTAATGATCCTGTTAGATGGTAGGAGTCATTATATAATCTAGGCTCTCTAAAAGTTGCTGAAATAGCAGCAAGCTTATACATTGAGGTACTAATTGCGTGCTCGGGAACAGTTAATTCAAATTCATTAATTGGTTCATATACGCATGTTTCAGCTTGTTTTAATGCATCCATTAAAACGAGTGGTGTTAAATTTCTAAAGTCACTCGCAGTTGTAACAGGACTAGCATAACCAGTATGTGTTAACGTGACAGAAATGTCCGTAACTTCCCATCCAAATAAACCTTGTTTTAACGTTTGAAATACTGTATCCTCAATCGCTTTATGAAATGCTAAAGGCAGTGATCCAAGTTCAACACCTAAGTTATACGTTATGCCAGAGTTAAGCGCACCACGTTCAACTTTGAAGCCAATTGTTGCATAAAATGGATTCGCTTTTTCACCCATTACTTCAACGCTATTACCTAAGCCAATTGGTTTTTCAATACATACAACTCGCGTATTTGAAAAGGTAACTTGTAGGTTGTATTTTTCATAAAGTGTTGTTTCAATTACTTCTTTTTGCACCTCACCGAAAAGTCGAATATACAGTTCATTATGAACATCGTCTTTCCATACTTTAATGAGTGGATCTTCTTCACATAGTTCCATAAGTACAGCGTATAAATCATGAATTCTTCCTTTAGACGTTGCTTCAATAGCTGCTTCCATTTGTGGTTCAGCAAAGTGAATATCCTTTATATAATCCGTCCGTTCACCGATAATATCACCAATTTTTATATCACTTAGTCCCCACACTTTGCAAAACTCTCCGCTATGAACGGTAGAAGCTTGAACTGCATCTCCATTATGAAACATGGACATTTTTTTAATCTTTTCTTTATGGGATAGAGACGTACTGCGCTGTATATCAACATATTTTCTAACGTGTAAACTACCTGAAAAAACTCTTACATAAGCAACCTTTTCACCAGAAGGTTCACGTTCTATTTTAAATACAACACCAGATAATGTTTCATTTTGTGCCGATTTTTTAGCTGGAAGTAAGGCTGAAATAATTTCAAGTAGTTCAGTTACGCCCATACCTGTCATTGCTGAACCGAAAAAGATTGGATAAACATTTGCTTGTTGTATTTGTTTTTCTAGTTCTTTTCTTAAAAGTGCATCCGGGATGATTTCGTTATTTACATATGATGCAAGCAATGCTTCGTTATATGGTGCTAACAGTTCCATACAATCGTCATATGATTTATATTCAATAATCCGTGCTTCTTTTGTTCCTTCGTTTTTTACAGAGTAGAAGGGGAATGCTTCATTTGAAAGAATCTCTTTTATTTGATTCCCAACTTTTTCAGTATTTGCGCCACTGCGGTCTATTTTATTTACAAATAAAACAGTCGGTATGTTTAGTTTCTGTAGTGTTCGCATTAAAATCTTCGTTTGTGCTTGCACGCCTTCAACGGCAGAAATAACTAAAATCGCACCGTCTAAAACGCGGAATGATCGCTCCACTTCAGCGATAAAATCAGCGTGTCCAGGTGTATCAATGACATTTACTTTTAAATCATTAATAAAGAAAGAAACGACAGATGCTTTAATCGTAATTCCGCGCTGTCTTTCTAATTCCATTGAATCAGTTTGCGTACTGCCGCTATCAACTCGGCCAATTTCTTTAATCACATTTGTTTCATAAAGAATACGCTCAGTCAAACTCGTCTTGCCAGCGTCTACGTGCGCTACAATCCCTATATTTATTGTTGTTATATATAAATATCCTCATTTCATTTTCCATTTTCATTTCCTCATTTCTATTTGTGTATTGCCGCATTACAATCACTCTCCAGTCATTTAAATTATTACTATTATAATGTAATTTACATTTTTTGTAACGCTACAAAGCGCCTTAATTTGGAAAAAATAAAATGAAAACAAAATGCTTGCATTCTAAATCGATATAGATTATATTAATTGACATATCAACTATTGATGTATCAAACATTTTTAGTTTGGATGTAAAGGAGGGGTAATTTGACAAGTTCATGCTCAAAAGAAGCAATAATTTTATATAAATTACACTTCCTCAATAAAGAAGTAAGTTCGAAGTTTGAAGGGTGTACGGGTATGAGTCAATCTAGACTAGAGCTTATACTTCAGTTATATGAAGTAGGTGAAATTAGTCAAAAAGCACTTCAGCAAGAAGTGAATATTGATAATGCTGCGATTACGAGGCATTTAAAACAGCTGGAAGCAAACGGAATGATTACAAGACGTAAAAATCCAGATGATAACAGAATTACGTTAGTTTCTCTTACAGAAGAGGGGCGAAATAAAATTCAAGTGTATCAAGAGGAAAAAGAGCGTTTCGCTACTTCAGCATTTAAAGGATTAAGTGAAGAAGAACGCGACAATCTTTTAACGATGTTAGACCGCATTCAAGAAAACATAAAAGAATTATAAAAAAGGGAGAATACAACTATGACAAACTTACTAAAAACAAATGACTTTAATGAAATTTTAACAGGACGCCGTTCAATTCGTAAATACGATCCAGCTGTAAAAATTAGCAAAGAGGAAATGACTGAAATTCTTACAGAAGCAACGCTTGCACCGTCTTCAGTAAATATGCAACCATGGAGATTCCTTGTTATTGAAAGTGACGAAGCAAAAGCAACACTTGCGCCACTTGCTAAATTTAACCAATCTCAAGTAGAAACATCTTCAGCAATGATTGCTGTATTTGGTGACTTAAACAACTTTGATAACGCAGAAGAAATTTACGGTACAGCAGTTGAGCGCGGTTTAATGCCAGCAGAAGTAAAAGAAGATCAAATGCAAAAACTTTCAGGTTACTTCTCAATGGTTACACCAGAAGTAATGAAAGATACTGTTTTAATTGATGGTGGTCTTGTAGCAATGCAATTTATGCTAGCAGCTCGTGCTCACGGTTATGACACTTGCCCAATTGGTGGATTTGAAAAAGACCAAATCGCAGAAGCATTCGGATTAGACAAAGAGCGTCACGTACCAGTAATGTTAATTTCAATCGGAAAAGCAGCTGACAGTGGTTATCAATCAGTACGTCTTCCAGTTGAAAAAGTTGCTGAGTGGAAGTAAATTTAAAAGAAATAAGTGGAATATGAGAGGGGAAACACCATGATTATTATTCACGCAATATTTCAAGTAGATCCAGCGAAACAACAATCATTTTTAGAAGAAATTCAGCCACTCATTCATGGTTCAAGAGAAGAAAGTGGAAATGTATCCTATGACCTTTATAAAGATACAGCAAATGAAAATGTCTATACGATGGTAGAAGTATGGAAAGATAAAGAAGCAGTTGCGAGTCATAATACGAGTGAACATTATACTGCCTTCGTTAGTAAAGCACCACAATTTTTAACTGCTCCACTTGATATAAAAGCTTATAATGGAGAGTTAGTAAAATAATATGATAAAAAGATATCCTTAGCGTATTGCTAAGGGTATCTTTTTTATTTTGATAGGAACATATTTACTTCTACTGTAATGTGTTATAATTTGGAAAATAACAATTCTTAATTTTCAGAATAAATAAAGACAGGAGATAAATATATGAGCATATTAAAGAAAATTACTAACAATATTTCGAAAGTTATTATAGGAAAAGATGAATCGATTGAACTGGCAGCTATAGCTCTTATAGCAAGAGGGCATATTTTATTAGAAGATGTACCTGGGACGGGAAAAACAACATTAGCGAAAAGTTTGGCTAAAAGTGTGGACGCTAAGTTTCAAAGAATACAATTTACAGCTGATACTTTGCCTGGAGATGTCATTGGTCTCGAATATTTTGATGTGAAGGAATCGGAATTTAAAACGAGGTTAGGGCCTATTTTTGCAAATATAGTATTAGTGGATGAAATTAATCGAGCTGTACCGAGAACACAATCTTCGTTACTTGAAGTTATGGAAGAACGTACTGTTACAATTGCGAAACAGACACATTCACTACCAGAACCTTTTTTAGTAATTGCAACGCAAAATCCTCTTGAATCGGCTGGTACATTTCCTTTACCTGATGCTCAATTAGACCGATTTTTACTTACTATTCGACAAGGTTATCCTACGAGAGAAGCAGAAAAGGAGATGATGAATCGTTTTCAAACGAATGATCCGTTAGAAACGTTACAATCAATTATTTCAAGTGAAGAAATTATTACGGTGCAAAAACGTGCGAGAGAAGTGTTAGTAGGGAATGATGTGCAAGATTATCTTCTTGAAATCATTGAGGCAACTCGTAATCATGAGTTAATTGAAATTGGTGTAAGTCCTCGGGGGACATTGGCATTTATGAGAGCGATTCAAGCACGGGCAATATTAAATGAAAGAGATTATTGTACGCCAGATGATATAAAACTACTAGCTGCATCCGTTTGTGCTCATCGTTTAACATTAACGATTGAAGGGGAGATGAAAACGACGAAAGAACAAATTATTAAAGAAATTCTTCATGAGATCGATGTGCCAGTGGAGAATGTACGATGAATAAAAAGCTTGTGTATACACCATTAGCGGAGCCTTTCGTAATAGGTGTTATGTCAGTTATAGCTGTTATTTTATGTGTATTTTCAAGTAATCTACTCATTTTATCTCTCGTATTTTTGTATTTAATTTTAATAAGTGCTACGCATGTATACATACGGAGAGTATCTCGCGTTAACTGGGAATACGATCAAGGAAATTCGAATGTTTTTATCGGTGAAACGAACACGTGCAAAATAATAATTTCAAACAAATCGATTTTTCCTATTTTCAATATCGTATTTCGATTTAAATGTGAAAATAAGTTAACTTGGAATCATGATGAACTAAACAAAAATCATAGTACAGGTTCAAATTATTATATGAATATGAATTTAAAAGGAGGAGAGTCAGTTTCATTTGATTTGCAAGCTGTAGCGCTAAAAAGAGGTATCGCGAAATGGGAAGAGATTGAAATTGTTATTTCGGATCTTTTTGGATTCATAACGAACCATATAACATATAAACAAGTTGATACGCCGTCCTATTTAGTTTTACCAGCCGTTCCGAAAATACAAGTTCCTGAATTACAAGAATGGTCACGGGGATTTCGAAAAGCGATGTCTTCACCGCTATATGATGAAACGAAAGTAATGGGAGTGAAGTCTTACGAAAATGAAGATTTTCGTTCCATCCACTGGAGTGCAACAGCGAAAACAGGGACAATAACAGCAAAAAAATACGAGCGAACACAATCAGATAAATATGCGATTTATCTCAATTTGCAAAATAAAAGTGGCGTTTCTTTGCGAAAGGATACAGAAGAACTAATTGAATTAACAGCAGGCATATGCAAGCAACTGCTTTTGCAAGATTGTTCATTTGAATTATGGATTAATAGTGTGAAAGATAACGGTTTGCTACATATAAAAAACGGGGATAATCGGAAACATTTGCAAAATATATTAAAGATACTTGCCTCAATATCGGACCAAGATACGCCTGTATCTTCTTCTTATTTTTACACAGCTGGCTTTCGTCGTAAGGAATTGGATGCAGTTCCTTTAATTTTGGGTACTTCTCCAAAGAAATATAGTAGAACGAATAAATGGATTGTAATTAAAGAATAAGAAGGGATTTATGTCATGTTGAATAAAAAACGGCATATGAAAGTGAAGTTTTGGAGTGTAAGAGCTTTAATCATACTTTTCTTTGCGATTAGTGCAATATCGTTATCACAAGGTGTGGTGCATGTACAAGACATAGTAAAAGAGCGTTTTTTTAGTGAGAAGAAATCTGAAAAAATTTATAAGGAAACAATAAACTATGAAAATAATGAAGATGATGGAACTGGCAGATCTGTGAAAAATACAAAAGAAGAAAATAGGGATAGGACGCCAACGGGTAAAAAATTAAAGATTTCGAAAAGAAAAATTCATGGGGAGCCATATTTTCTTTTCTTTCAAATTCATGGATTACTGTAGTTTTTTATGTAGTTATTGCAGCGGTAATTATATATTTTCTTTATAAATCAGTTAGGAAAAAGTTAATGAAATCAGAAATAGAACAGGAGAAACAATCGGTAACGAAAGAATATACGGTAAGAACCGAAAAAAACGAGAAAGTGAAGCATCGGTTAAAGCAACCGTTACCTACAGATACGATAAGGAAAGCGTTAGTTGAATGGGAGAGGACTTTACCATTTCACGAACAGCGAAGGTCCTATGAAACGATGCAACAATGGTTAAAACGAATATGTAGAACGAGAGACATTATTCCGTTGTATGAATCAGTTCGCTATGGCGAAAAGACTTATACGGAATTAGATGTAGAAAAAACAATGAAGTGGATAGAGGGGGATAGGAAATTGGATTAAGTTAAAATAATTGAAAGAAAGAGATTTAGGAATTACAAGGTGTAATGTTTCATGTATTATCCACCTTAATTCAATATTCATAGTATGAAAGGTGGAAGACAAAAATATTTGCAGGGGTGAGGTGAATAAAGAATGTTTCGTAATTGTTTTTACAATGAGAAGCAAATGCGTCCTTTAGGGGGACAGGGGCCTGCACAAAGTACTATTCAAGCTGTTCATCATGCTATACAAGCGCAGCAACAAGCATTTCAAGCACAACAAATGCAGGAAATCCATAATCCATCACAATCGTATTATTCATTACAGCCTTATTACCCATTACAATCGTATTATCCATCACAGTCCTATTATCCATTACAGTCTTATTATCCAATGTAGGTTAAAAAGGATGGTACGATTTTTTAATCGATTTCGTATGAAACTGTATATGCTTGATAGCGAATGAAAGTAAAACGGAAATATTATTTTTGTTGGAATTCATTCAAAAATAATTGAAAGAAAGCATTTTTTATTAAGTTCCAGGTTAACAAAAGAGGATTTGCTACGAATAGCAGGTCCTCTTTTTAAATGACAAAGAGTAACTGTGAATATGTTAGGTGAATATTTAGAAGTAATCTATCATATCGGACCAATTAAACTTTAACAAAATAGTTATTTGAATAGGAAAAGGCAAGATGAAATTTTGGACGGACTTCAAAATCTTAATTTGGTGGGCATGGGATACTGCCTTATAGCCATCAAATTAAGAAAAAAATTAATCCCCCTACAACAAAAACGCTATTCTTTTTCATTGCGGATATTGTATTTCTTTAACCGACGGATCAGTGAAGTTTGGGTGATTCCAAGAACTTTTGCAGTTTTACGTGTAGTCGTATTTTCCTTAATCGCCTGTTCAATAATTGTTTTTTCCATACTTTCGATAATCTCGTTTAAATTGCTTCCTTTTTTTAGAGATTGTAAAGCGTCTTCTTCCATGCTTACTGAGAGAAAGCGTTCTGGTAAATCATGAATCGAGATTTCTTCCTTTTTAGCCATAATAACAAGTTGCTCAATAGTGTTTTCCAACTCGCGTATATTTCCCGGCCACTGATAACGTTGTAAAATACCTATCGTTTGCTTCGAGAAGGTACGTGTCTGGTTGAATATCTGGTTATACTTTTGCAAATAGAAATGGATTAGTGGAAAAATATCTTCATGTCGCTCGCGTAACGGTGGGATGTTTACTGGTAAAACATGAAGGCGATAGTATAGGTCGGCTCGGAATTTCCCCTCTTTTACCATTTCCTCGATTTTACGATTTGTTGCTGCAATAATGCGAATATCAGCCTTTACTAACTGTGAACCGCCAATAGGTATATAGGTTTTGTCCTGCAGTAATTGAAGGAGTTTGGGCTGCAGATGTAGTGGAAGTTCACTAATTTCATCCAAAAAAAGTGTTCCTTTTTCGGCTGTTTTGACGAGCCCTGTTTTACCTTTTGAATTAGCACCTGTAAAGGCTCCCTTATGGTAGCCGAACAATTCAGATTCGAGAAGGGAATCGGGAATTGCTGCACAATTTAAGTGAACAAAGGGCTGACTATTTCGTTCGCTCAACTCATGAATACGCTTCGCAACTACGTTTTTTCCAACTCCTGTTTCTCCGTTAACAAGCACAGTTGAATCAACATTTGCCACTCTTTCCATGATTTCAGTAAGCAATTTATGTACTTTGCTATGTCCTATAAAGGACTGTTCTTCTTTTATGAGAATATACCGGGTATTCATTTTTTTTATTTCTAGTAAATATCGAGTCAATACGGGGGCTAATTCTTCCCATTCTAGTTTAGAAACATTATCCATCCAATTGCTTAAATCATGGCCATGTGCTACAAAATAAACGGGGTTTTCCTTCTCATCCAAAATAATGTCCCCTGTTACTGTCATCTTATTACCACCAGTAATTTCTTGCACAGTGGTTACAGTACTTCCATTTTGTAAAGCCATTTCGATTACGGATGGAGTGAACGCACCCTCTTTTTTCAGAACGAAAATATTCCTACCAATCAAATCTTCCTTACTTTTGTTAAAAAGCTTACAACATGCTTGGTTTACCCACATAATCGTTCCGTTTTTGTCAACAATATTCATCCCACTTTCAAGACTATCAAGAATCTTCAAGAGATATTTACTTTCAATTTGGACAGGAATGTCGGACATGGCTTAAATCCTCCTATGAATGCATCTATGTTGAACCGCAAGTGGTTCAACATAGATGGAAATTAGTGAAAAGAATGAACCATTTATGAATCTATTGAAACGAATTTAATTCATTATAGCTCACAAATGCCAGATTTAAATGAAATTTTTATAATTTTCCGTCTATTTTTAATGTTTTTGTTCCAAATTGATGGCATGATTTTTGCATTATAAAAATGTACAGTGTGGAATTATTAATTTATAGAGGGAGGTAGTTAATGGAATCTTTTCTATTTGTCAAGGATTTCCCTTTTTATTGAAAGCGCTTTAATAACGCGTAATTCTAATTAAGTCACGTTTATGAAGACTAAAAGGTGATCTGCACTCGTTGTCTCTTTCACTTAAAAAGAAAAGTTTTATGTCGTTTTTTCAATTTGTACTTATATAAAAAGGATGGTGTTTGTATGAATGCAAATCTAGTATTTATCAATGGTGAAGTTATTACATCAGACAGACAAGACTCAATAGTAGAATCTGTAGCGATAAAGGATAATCGAATAATTGGGATCGGTTCAAATTTAGAAATGAATAAATTTATTGGAGAGAAGACGGAAGTCATTGACTTAGCAGGAAAATCTCTTCTTCCTGGATTTATTGATGCGCACACACACTTGGTTTTATATGGGGTTTTTCAGTTGAATATCAGTTGTAAAGAAAGTCACATCGACTCTGTTGCAGATGTGCTGAATGAGCTTAAGAAAAAAGCGTTGGAAACTCCAGAAGGTGAGTGGATAAGAGCTTGGGGATTTAATGAAACTACCATAAAGGAGAAAAGGTATCCAACGATTGCAGAGCTAGATGCCATTTCAGCGAAGCATCCAATCATCATTTCTCGTACGTGTGGACATATTTGTATCGTGAACACAGCAGCACTAAAGAAGGCTGGAATTGACGAAAATACACCGAATCCTCAAGGTGGAGTGATTGAAAAAAATGAGAAGGGGGAAATTACAGGGAAATTATTTGAAGCTGCAAATATGAAGATGAATGATGTAGCAAGCTATACAGATGCTGAACTTATGAAAGCTGTTAAAATTGCGTCGGATCATTTCATTTCAGGGGGAATCACGAGTATTCATGAAGCAGCTACTTTTGATTCTAATTGTTATCGTTTGTTACAAACAGCTATAAAAACGAAAGACATCGGTGTTCGGATATATGCAATAATTGGTACCATTAATGAATCGGATAAATTTGTAAATAAAATGATGAATGCAGGGATAGTAACCGGTACAGGGGATGAGAAATTTAGAGTTGGGCCGGCTAAAATATTTTTAGATGGAAGTAGCTCTGGTCCAACGATTGCAACTCGAGAACCTTACTCCAGCGATCCTAACAATTTCGGGATTCTGTATTATAGTGAGGAAGAAATATATAAAGTGCTAGGTGAAGCCCATAAAAAAGGCTACCAAGTTACAGTACATGCTCAAGGTGATAAAGCCATTGAACTGTATTTAAATTGCGTAGAAAGAGCATTAGAAGAGGCACCGAGACAAAATCATCGTCATCGAATCGAGCATGCAGGAGTTTCAACCCCAGATTTACAAGAAAGAATGAAACAACTGGAAGTCATTCCTATTCCAAACCCGCCATTTCCATATGAATATGGAGAGATATATGCTCACAATTATGGGGAACGTGTGAATTATATGTACGCTGCTCGTGATTATATAGATAAAGGTATTATTGCAGCAGGTAGTTCAGATGCACCAGTTACGGATTATAATCCTTTATTAGGAATTCATACTGCAGTTAATAGAAAAAGCCAATTTGGAGCTGAAATTGGCACGAATCAATCCATTAGTGTACTAGAAGCTATTAAAATTTACACATGGAATGGCGCTTATGCAAGTTTTGAAGAAGATTTAAAAGGAAGTCTAGAGGTAGGGAAATTAGCGGATTTAGTTATTTTAAGTGAAAGTATTTTAAAAGCTGACCTAGATCGTATTAAGGATTTGAAAGTGGAAACAACGATTATTGATGGAGAAATTGTCTATCAAAAAGAGAATGATTTAATGTTGAAAAATTAGATTTAGGAAAAAAATGGGGTATTGCAAGTATATTACCTCGCATTATTCTATTAAACGAGTGTAGGTTACCATTAGCCCGCTAATTGCGGGCTAATAATCAGTAGGGGATGAAAACCCCGCTGATTAATGTTTCACTTTATTCTGCATATCAGAGATTTAGATGCTAGTAAGTTAAAAAGGATATATATTAACAAATCCTTTTATGATATTGGCTCTTAATCCATAAAAATTCAAACGATGAAAAGGGAGGTTGAGCATATTTTGAAATATATTAAACTCTTACTCTTAATACCTTTTATAGGGTGTGTTGGATTCTTGCCATTTGCAAATAAAATTGAGCCTTACGTATTAGGAATGCCTTTTCTTTTATTTTGGATTGTATTTTGGATGATACTTTCCTCAATTATTTTAACCATCGTTTATAAGTTTGATCCTGATAATAAAGGGAGTGAGGCAGAATGAATATATCATTATTTATTATTTTTATTTTCTTAATTCTATCTCTTTATTTAGGGATAGCAGCCAGACGAGGAAAAAAGATGAATTTGCAGCAATTTTCAGTTGGCGGCAGAGGTTTTGGAACCTTGTTCATATTCCTATTAATAGCTGGAGAGGTTTATACGACTTTTACTTTTCTAGGCGGAAGTGGTTGGGCGTATTCTAAAGGTGCTGCTGCATATTATGTACCCACGTATATATTTTTAGCATATATAATATCTTATTGGATTGCACCTAAAATTTGGAGATACGGTAAAGAACATGGAATTATTTCACAACCTGACTATTTTGCATCTAAATATGATAGTCGTGCAATGGGGGTTATAGTAGCTATTGTGGGAAGTTTGGCGCTTATACCATACATTTGTATACAAATGAAAGGGTTAGGGATTATTGTTTCAGAGGCTTCTTTTGGAGCAATTTCACCAATAGTTGCAAGTATTATAGGTGCAATAGTTATTACAACATATGTAATATTTTCTGGTATTCATGGCTCAGCTTGGACAGCTGTGATTAAAGATATTATGATTTTGGGAGTAGTTATTTTTTTAGGCCTATACATTCCTAGCCACTATTTTGGTGGAATTGAGCAAATGTTTAAGTCTGTTGAGGCTGTTAAACCTGAATTGTTAACGTTAGCCGATCAAGGACTAAGTGTTCCGTGGTTTATCTCTACTATCCTTTTAAATGCAATATCTTTTTATTTATTACCGACTTCTTTCACAGTGGTTTTCTCAGCAAATGGTGAAAAAGCACTTCGTAAAAATGCAATTACCCTACCTTTATACACTATATTATTACTGTTTGTTTTCTTTATTGGCTTTTCAGCTATCGTAAAAATTCCTGGTTTACAAGGAGCTGATGGAGATCTTTCTCTTTTAAGATTAACTATTCAAACATTTGATCCTTGGGTCGTTGGAATAGTTGGAGCAGCGGGTTTACTAACGGCTTTAGTACCAGCATCCGTGATGTTAATGTCTGCATCTGTTGGCTTAACAAAAGGGATTTACAACGTTATTTTTCCAAAAGCTACCGAAAAACAACAATTAGTAGCCTCAAAACTATTCATCATTATCCTTTCTTTGGTTGCTTTAATCTTCACAGTATTTGGCGGGACAGCACTTGCACTGTTAAATATCATGTCATACAGTCTTATCGCACAATTGGCACCTGCATTATTCCTTAGTTTTTCTCAAAAAAATTATATTAATAAATATGGCGCAATGACTGGTATTATCACAGGGGTACTTATTGTATTGTACGCTACGATTTTCAATATAAAAATCGCAACCTTTTTCCCAACAGTCCCACACACTATTAACGACATTAGTACAGGAGCAATAGCATTATTTATTAATATCGTAATAACTATTATTGTAAGCTTAGCTTCAAAAAACATAGCAGTTCAAAAGGGGTCTACCACATCAATATCAAGCTAAAATAATTGTATATCCATTAGCTTAGTAAAAGATAAAAGGATGTCTGTTCATGACATCCTTTTTATTTTGGAGCAAAGAGGCATGCTTTTTATTCTGAAAATTGTTATTCTTAAAACTATTACATATAATAAAGGTTATAGGGATTTATACAGGGGAGTTATGAATGAAAATACTTTAGTTGATTAACTTTTTCTCGTTTTAACCAATATAACAGTTAATAGATTTGGAGTTGAATACATTGGGACAAAATCATTATAAATGGAGTAACAAGCAATTACGAGAACATGTTGAAGTATTAGATGGCAAGAGAAGTCCGCACATTTTATTAAAAAATGCAACGTATTTAAATTCATACTTGCGTGAATGGACAGTAGCAAATATTTGGGTATATGATGACCGCATTGTATATGTAGGAGAAAAACAGCCAGAGCAAGTTACTTATTGTGAAGTTATTGATTGCGATGGAAAGTATATAGTTCCTAGTTACATAGAACCGCATGCACATCCATATCAATTATATAATCCAGAGACTTTAGCAAATCATGCAATGCAATTTGGCACGACAACTTTTATTAATGATAATTTAACTTTATTTTTTACATTACAACGTGAAGAAGCATTTCGTTTATTAGATGAATTTAAAAAGATTCCAGCAAGTATGTATTGGTGGTGTCGTTTTGATGGGCAGACTGAACTGCAAAATGGAGAATCTTTATTTAATAGTGAAGAAATAATGGAATGGCTGAAACATGAAGCAGTTCTTCAAGGCGGTGAGTTAACAGCATGGCCAAAACTATTACATGGCGATGATGAAATGTTAAATTGGGTGCAGGAAACGAAGCGATTACAGAAAAAAGTAGAAGGACATTTCCCAGGTGCATCTGAAACAACTTTAGCGAAGTTAAAATTGTTAGGTACGGATTGTGATCATGAAGCGATGACAGGGCAGGAAGCATTAACACGCCTTATGCAAGGTTACACCGTTTCTCTTAGAAATTCTTCTATCCGTCCAGATTTAGAAGTTTTACTGAAAGAATTGCTGGAATTAGGTGTTAAGCAATTTGATAGATTCATTTTCACAACAGATGGTTCACATCCATCATTTTATGAAAACGGAATGACGAATAGGATGATAGAAATAGCGATTAAGCAAGGGATACCAGTAATTGATGCTTATAGTATGGCAAGCTATAACATTGCTCGTTATTATAATATGGAGCATTTACATGGTTCAATTGCGACAGGTAGAATTGCAAATATTAATATTTTAGAAAGTAAAGAAAACCCGGCGCCAATTAGTGTAATTGCAAAGGGAAAATGGGTGAAGCGTGACGGAGTAAACAAGAATGAAGCATTACATATAGAGTGGAGTAAATTCAAAGTAACCCCATTATCATTAGGCTGGTCCATAGAAAAAGAGGATATGATTTTTTCTAATAAAACAGGTATACACTTATTAAATAACGTTATAACAAAACCATATGTAACTGAAATCGACTTAAACGGTGATGAACTTTCTATTGAGCATGATGAATGTTTCCTTATGATGATTGCTCGTGATGGTACATGGCGAGTGAATACAGTTGTGAAAGGTTTTGCGATAGAATTAGGTGGTCTTGCTAGCTCTTATTCCGGTACAGGTGACATCATTCTTATTGGAAAAAGGAAAGAAGATATGCTTACAGCTTTTCATAGAGTAAAAGAGCTCGGTGGCGGAATGGTAATAGCGGAAAGAAATGAAGTGTTACACGAAATTGCATTACCGTTACTCGGGATTATGTCCGATTTAAAAATGAGCGCATTAATACATAAAGAGAAAATGATGGTGACATTACTGCAAGAACGAGGTTATTCTTATAACGATCCAGCATTTACGATTTTATTCTTTTCTGCGACGCACTTGCCATTTATACGAGTAACACCTATAGGATTATATGATGTGAAAAGTAGTAAGGTACTTGCGTCACCGGTGAACTTGATAAAGCAATATTAAAAGGAAAGGACCTATAAAAAGTCTATTTTATAGGTCCTTTCTCATGCTTAGTATAAGAATATCGTGAGCCTCAAATAATATAGTATCTAAATCATTTGAGGTGATATGTAATGATGAAAAAAATATTGTTTATTTTAAGTGTATTTATTTTATGTATATCTATTCAACACGTTGTACATTCCCAATCAGATGAACCAAGGTTATCTCCGAATTGTCTGGAAGAAAGTAAAATACGTGATGATAAGTATGTGAAAAATATAATGAAGGATATTATATCTACGTTTAATTTAAATATCGAGGAACATGGTTTTTTTGAAGTTAGTCAGAGAGATCTTGATGCGGCCCATTTAATGTATGGTGGCAGGGTTGACGATACGTATTACAATTCGTTAATGAAAGCTTTTGAAATTGGTGGATATAGAGGGGAGGCTAGGTTGTTTGTAAAACCGCTTGAAGCATTTTTACTTTATAAAGAAATAGACGATACAAATGTGATAAAACATCTTAAACTTGAAAAAGGAGAATGGATCGTTACTGAAACGAAAAAGAAGAAAGGGGAAATAGTGGAATACAAACCGCTACAATGTGAAAAGGATTATTTGAAAAAGAGAAATGAGTATCATAATTTAAAATGATGTAACGAAAATCTTGAAGGGGAAAGCTATCATTAATAAATGTAAATTGATCGGTAGAAATCACTAGTAAGTTCGCATAAAAAACGTCATTTTAATCATTAAAAATGACGTTTTTTTATATTCTTAAAACCTTTGCATCGCACTCTCAATCCTCTTTCCTAAATCAGCTGACACTTCATGAAAATACCCCATAACTATTTTTCTAATATCTTCGGATATAACTTTCAAATCATTAGCTAAATTTTCAGCGAGATGTTTTTTTTCAATGTGTGATAATTTAGCATAAAATTCACCAGGCTGCCCAAAGTCGTCTTTCTTAGTTATAGAAACTCTTTCAAGTTTTCCTTCAACGTATCTTCCGTCACCGCTTGTAATTTGATTAGCAGGTGTCCAATCTTGCTGTTGGTTGATCGCTAATTTACGAAATTCGGGGCTAATTCTTCTTCTTTGAGAATCGCTATAAATGTTAGCGCGTCCTTGTAACATTTTATCATCTGATAATTCAGCGCCGTCTAGTAAATTAGAAGGGGAGAAGGCGACTTTTTCTACTTGTTCCATATAATTTTCAGGATTTTTATTTAATACCATTTTGCCGACTGGTATGAGAGGATAAGCCTGTTCATCCCATATTTTTGTATCATCTAAAGGGTCAAAAGAAAGATGTGCTTCATCTTTCGGATCCATGAACTGGACATATAAACCATATTCTACTGGCTTACCATTTGCAATTGCATCGTATAAATCTTTCCCGCTATAATCAGGATTTTCGGCAGCTAGTTTATTTGCTTCCTCACTAGTAATGAATTGTACACCTTCAAATGGATACCAATGATACTTTATATACTTTCGATTACCTTCAGCATTTCTCCAAACATATGTATTTACACTATGTCCTGGGATATGGCGAAGACTTTTTGCCGTACCAGCATCAGAGAATAAACGGACAACAAAATGAATGGATTCAGGTGCTCTAGCGACAAAACTCCAAAATCTATTAGGGTCTAATAAGTTATTTTTAGGTGAGGGCAACAATGCTTGAATAGTTTCAGGGAAACGCATTGGATCACGAACAGAAAAGACAGGGATGTGATTACATAAAAGGTCGAAAATGCCTTCTTTTGTATAAAATTTTGTGGCAAAACCGCGTACATTTCTAGAAGTATCAGGTGTTCCTTTCGTACTAACAGCTAATGAAAACCGTACCATAACAGGAACTTTCTCATTAGAATTTTGTAAAAAACTTAGTTTAGTATGTTCTGACATCGGATATATCGTTTGGAAATAACCAAATGCACCAAATCCTTTTACATGAACAGGTCTTTCTAAAATCTTTTCATGAATAAATTCTTGTAAGGTTTCGTGTAGTACACCATCTTGCTTTAGAACAGGTCCACGTGAACCAACTGTTTGAGAGTGAAGTTTAGCTGGCTCATTAAGTTCTCGATTTTTATTAAAGTCTTCTCCTAATAAAGGTTGCCTCTGTTTATCATGTTTTTCATCCATCGATATAGCCTCCAAATCTTTTTTGTCCATTGTTACTAAATATGATTTTATAGCGTTGATTATGTATGACAAGCAAAGGTCAAAATAATAACAGACCGCTAGATGAAAAAAACGTGTATGTAGTGGACCTGTTGAAATAGAAGAAATTATGGAAAAATGAATATCGGGAAGAAAATTACTATTAAAATTTCAATCTTAAAAATGAATTTATACATGACTTTATAGAGAATGAACATAAAAAAATAGGGAAAATAACTAGGAGGAATTTGACATGTCGGATTGGTTTCAATTAGATAAAGAATATATGATGCCTACGTATTGTCGTACGGAGGTTGCGATAGAAAGAGGGGAAGGCTGTAAACTTTATGATGTGGATGGAAAAGAGTATTTAGATTTATTTTCTGGTGTAGGAGTAAATGTGTTAGGGTACAATCACCCTAAAATTGTGCAAACGACAATGGAGCAAGTTACGAAATCGTTGCATCTTCCATTTCATTTTTTAAACCCAGTTGCGATTGAGTATGCAAAGAAATTAGTTGATAACTCTTTAAAAAATGGAAAAGTCTTTTTTACAAACTCTGGTACGGAAGCGACAGAAACGACGTTAAAATTAATTGATAAATATAGATCTATTACGAATGAAGAACGTGATGGAGTTGTTGTACTAAAAAATAGTTTCCACGGGCGTACATTAGGGGCACTTCATTTTACGAGACAAGAAAATGTATATCAAAATTTCCCAAAAACATCTATTCCTGTATATGAAGTAGAACGTGAAAATATAGTGCAGCTAGAAGAAACAATTGTTAAAGAAAACCCAATTGCGATTATGCTAGAGCCTGTATTAGGAAGTGGAGGTATATATCCTTTATCGCGTGAATATTTACACGGTGTTCAATATTTATGTGAAAAATATAATGTACTATTTATCGTTGATGAAGTTCAAAGTGGTATGGGTAGAACGGGAAAACTATTTGCTTATCAAAATTTCAATATTACACCGGATATTATTCAAATTGGTAAAGGAGCAGGAGGCGGGATACCGCTAGGGGGAATCATTGTAGGTGAAAAGCTATGTGATGTATTTTCACCAGGAGATCATGGAACAACGTTTGCTCATTCATCAATGGGAACAGCTTTAGGTTTAACCGTATTAAATACATTGATTGACGATGATTTAATGCAAGAAGCGTATGAAATGTCACAGTATTTCAATGGAAAATTGCAAGAAATTCAGAAAGAAAATTCTTATCTTATTAAAGAAGTACGTCATGCTGGCATGATGTTTGGAATTAGTTTGAATGATACAAATGAAAATGTGAAGAAATTACAGGTAGAGCTAATGGAGAAAGGGATGTTAGTTGACGTTACACAAGGGAACATCATACGTTTACTTCCTCCATATATAATTACTAAAGAAGAAATTGATGCATTTATTTATGAGTTTATCTCCTGTATTCATAGCTTATCAGCTATAGCAAGTTTTTAAAAAGCTTTATGAAAAAGTACCTTATTTTTAATTCAAATAGGAAGAAAATAGGGTGGAAAAATAAATTTACGTATTAAAATAAAAAGCTGAAAAAGGTACTCGTATAGCGCCTTCTTCAGCTTTTTAAAATACTAAATTACTTAATCTAGGAAGCATCTCATTGGACAAATAATTAATTATGTGAAACAATAATAACAGATAAGGAGACGTTGCTTTTCCTTAAGTGCTTCGTATTGAATTTATTCTAGTAAGAGAAGGTGTGCTTAAAGAAGTTAAATTAAATAAGGGGCTGTTTTACTATATGCAACAAAATAATGATTTGAATTTTGAACCTCAAGACGTTAATATTGTCAATCCTAAACAAGCGAGGAAAGCAGTTGTTGCTACTGGCATTGGGAATGCAATGGAGTGGTTTGACTTCGGATTATACGCGTATTTAGCGGTAATTTTAAGTCAATTATTCTTCTCAGGTGTGAATAATAGTGGTTTGCAACTTGTACTAACATTTGGTACATTTGCGGCGGCCTTTCTAGTTCGACCAATTGGAGGTATTTTCTTTGGTAGAATAGGAGACAAGTATGGCCGAAAGATTGTTTTAAGTACAACTATTATTTTAATGGCACTTTCTACATTATTCATCGCATTACTACCAACCTATGAACAAATTGGTGTATGGGCACCAATACTACTTTTAATTGCTCGAATGATTCAAGGCTTCTCTACAGGCGGAGAATATTCAGGGGCAATGGTTTATATCGCAGAATCTTCTCCAGATAAAAAGCGTGGTATACTCGGTAGTGGTCTTGAAATTGGAACACTCTCAGGTTACATTGCTGCCTCGGTAATTGTTACCATTTTAACGTTATTATTAACAGATGAGCAAATGCTCAGCTGGGGATGGCGTATTCCTTTCTTAATTGCTGCACCAATTGGTTTGGTCGGTTTATATTTACGACGTCATTTAGATGAATCTCCAATCTTTGAAGAGATGGAAAAAGCACAAGAGGAATCTGAAGACAACGAACAATTTTCGTTTATTGATATATTAAAATATCACAAAAAAGACTTCTTATTAAGCACAGTAATTGTTGCCTTCTTTAACATTACAAACTATATGATCCTTTCGTATATTCCTTCTTATTTAACACAAGTATTAAAAGTCAAAGAAACAACTGGCTTATTAATCATTTCAATTACGATGGCACTTATGATTCCACTGGCACTTTATTTCGGTAAATTAAGTGATAAAGTAGGTAATAAACGCGTAGTGCAAATTGGTTTACTTGGTTTAGCATTATGTTCAATTCCAGCATTTTTATTAATTGGTAACGGACATATTGTAGCTATGTTTGCGGGTATTTTCGTCTTAGGTTTCTTCCTTAGTGTTTATGAAGGAACATTGCCTTCGTTATTACCAGCACTCTTTTTCACCGATGTACGTTATCGTGCACTATCTATCTCCTTTAATATTTCTGTATCTATATTTGGCGGGACAACACCGCTCGTATGTTCGTACTTAGTTCACGCTACTGGTAACCCGCTCGCACCAGCATTTTATTTAACTGGTGTAAGTGTAATTGGATTAGTTGCATTTAGTGTACTGTTTGTTACAACATCAGGACGTGCACTAAAAGGATCTTATCCTACCGTAGAATCGAAGAAAGAAGCACATTTAATCGCTAAAGAAGACCCTGAAGAAACACTTTGGTGGCATGAAGAATCTTTAGCAATTGAAGCAGGAAAAAAAGCATAAATTGTGAAAAGCAACGTGGACTTTTACACAAAAAGACTCCTAGTTTAATAGGAGTCTTTTGTGTGTGTCATATCTTAAATTGATTCATTTTTTCTTCTTTTTCAAACCTTTCTGATACGCATAAAGCTTATTAATTTCTTCCTTAAATTCTTGCAGAAGTATAGTATCTTCACGATTTGAATAACGTACTGCATTATACGCATCTATAATTATATGCCTCTGAATATTTAAACCTTCTTCATCATTAATTCTCTCTAGCCAAGCTTCAACTGTTTCTCCTCGTTCACGGTTTAAAGGAGGGGCTAACTTACTCTCCAGTTTGAAAATTTCTCTTCGAATTTCGTTATGTGGTGGTTTATTTCGCTTCATTCGTTTTTGACTAATTCCTTCTTTATCAGTAATGATTGTAGATTCAAAGACAGGCATATTTGGTAAACTTAAATGTTTTCGTTTTTTTACTATTTTCCAAACGACATAAATAGCGATGGCTGTACAGACTAATACTGTAATGCTATTAATAAGTATTGGGTCAAAGTCAGGAAGTTTTTTCCCGTCTTCAATTCGTGGTTTTAAGAGATGTCCTTTATTTGCCCAAACATCTTCAGTGTCTTTTAATTCAGCTGCTTTAATTAATGGCATTAAAGCATAGCCGACTCCTAATGCGATAACTTCCGTCATAAAACCAAACATAAGTCGGATAAAAGGGAACACTTGAACAATTAACATACTCATTACACCAATCGTAATGAGTGAAGCAAAACGTAATAGTTGTTGTTTGCGATTTGCCCCGGTTAGCCAAAATGTAATCATAAGATGTAAGGCTAACATTAATAATTTCCATAACGGTGGAAAGGGTGCATAAAATATAGCTGAAACGACAAACCATACAATACCACCTAGAGATTTTTGAACTGGATATCCAGGTCCGACCGCATGTATGATAAAGAAAAATAGTGGTAATATGATTGTGCCAAAAAGAGAAAAAGGTAAAAATAAAGAGAAAAGAACTATTTGAAGAACTAAAAGTATTACAAATCCTGTTATTTTTTTCTTCATTAATTTATGAATAAGAAATACTCCTACATAGCCTGTTGTTAAAAATATTGCAATGCCAATTAGTTCATCTCTTTCTGTTAATAATGAAAGCAGGAGGAGCAGAATGAAATCATGAATGTGAGATAGCCAAGTTTTCAACTGGTTCCACCATCCCTTCATTATTAATGAGAAACGTAGGCTGAGATAGAAGAGGAAGCTCATTCTTCTGCAGACCAATGTAAATCAATGTAGATGATCGCTCTCTTTTTCTCGTGACATAATGAAGGAATCCTTGTTTCGGAAGTAACGTACTATCATCTGAAATACGTGCTAATTCCTCTAACGTCTTTGCGTAATGCGTTTGTCCGTCGTTTAAAGGTAAGTGAAGGGGACCACCTTCTGCTAAAATGCTAATAAATAATTCGAATGGAATTTGATGCTTCGCTGCGAATTGACAAATGTATGTTGTAAATGAAATAAGGTCTTCTACATTCTCTTTCCAACCAAATCCACGATCAGCAGCTAAAGAAAGACAAATCGTCCAACTATAATTTTTTACAGGTTCATATTGCTTCGCTTGTAACGCCTGCATTTTAGCAGATGCTTTCCAATGAATAGAGCGGAAAGACTCACGTTCGTATCGTTTAACACCGATAATAGATGTTTCATCATTGTAAAAAGAAAAATTAGTTCGATACGAACCAGTTAATAGTTGCTGAAGTTCTTGTAAACCGGCTACTTCTTTAGGAGTAGGGTATACAATAATTTCAGTTTTTAACTTATCGAAAACAGGTAAATGTACAGTTAAAAGATGAAAAGGATCTTTTAAAACACATTCGAACTGTTCAATTTGAAACACACCACGCTTCGTTGCAGTTAATGTTAAATCCCATTTTTGTGCTGAGTGAGCAGGTTGTGAAAATGGGAAAGAAAATAACGTTTTCGATATTTGTTCAATCCCTTGATTCTTATGCGGTATAAGAGATGAATTTAAATGAAAATAACAAACACCGTTTACGAGTGGTATGCTTGCCCCATTTTTTAAATGAATAAAAAACTGTCCAGATTCATCAGGAAATAGCCGCGTTGTTTGTTTCTCGTTTATTACTTGAAACTTTTTCTCTATGAAAGTGACATATTTATAAATGAAAATAGCAAATAAATAATAAAAGAAAAAGAGAAACATAAGCATTCGTTGCGGGAAAAAGAATGTGAAAAGCAACGCGACTGGAACAGTTAATTGAATAATATGAAGTTGGAAAAATAAAGGTACAGTTACAACGCGCTGTCCATTCATGCTTGTTCAATCTCCACAGGTACGTCAACTTCTTTTAAAATCCTTTGCATGATTTCATTTTTTGTCGTACGTAAAGCTCCTTCCATTGACAAGACGATACGATGATTCCAAATGGAAGGAACTAAAAATTGTATATCTTCAGGTGTGCAATATTCTCTGCCGCGTAAAAAGGCTAATGCTTGAACTGCACGTACTAAAGCCAATGTGGCACGTGGACTTACACCGTTAGCGATGTAATCGTGATTTCTTGTAGCGTGAGCAAGTTTAATAATGTAGTGTTCTAGCGCCTCTGATACGAATATTTCTTTCACTTGTTTCTGTGCCCCTAAAATGTCTTCTAAAGAAATAACAGATTTGACGCTTTCTAACGGTGTATTGTTGCGAAAACGTCGCATCATTTTTAATTCATCTTCAGGAGTCGGATAACCAATTGAAATCGTCATTAAAAAACGATCAAGTTGTGCATCTGGAAGAGGGAAAGTTCCTTGTGATTCAATCGGGTTTTGTGTCGCAATAACAAAGAATGGTTTCGGAAGAGGAGTAGACTGCTTTTCAAGCGTTACTTGTCGTTCTTCCATCGCTTCTAACAAACTAGATTGTGTTCTCGGCATCGCGCGATTAATTTCATCTGCAAGTAGTATATTTGTCATAACTGGTCCAAGTCTTAATTCGAATTCACTAGTTTTTGGATTGAAATATTCAATACCTGTTACATCACTTGGAAGTACATCAGGGGTAAATTGAACGCGAGAAAAATTACCACCAATGCTTTTAGAAATTGTTTTTGCAAGTAATGTTTTTCCGGTGCCAGGCACATCTTCCAGAAGCACATGTCCGTCAGCAAGCAATGAAACGAGTAATAGATCTATAACATTTTCCTTACCGACAAAAACAGATCCTATATTTTCTTTTAATTTATTTATCATATGTATCATTCCTTTCATAATAAAAGCTGATATTTCTATATTTTAACAAATTATTCAGAAGATTAATATGATTATTTAATTCAAAGAAAACGATATTAAAGTTCGAAACTCCACTTGTATAATTTGGTATGTGGTTGTACAATATCGATATACGATGTATCGTAAGTCGATATATCATAAGACGATGTATCGGAGGTAGTTATAATGAATGCGAAAGCTCAAAAATATATTCCATTAACAGAGGCGACATATTACATATTGTTGTCACTAGTGAAGCCTATGCACGGATATGGAATTATGCAAATGGTAGAAGAGATGACAAATGGGGAAGTAAAGCTCGGGCCAGGCACTTTATACGGCAATACGACGAAGTTATTAAAAGAGAAGTTAATTGTTGAAGTTGCCTCTACAGACAGAAAGAAGTGCTATGAGTTAACACCATTTGGTAGAGAAGTGTTAGAGCTGGAGTATAACAGGCTGCAAAGATCTGTAAAGAATGGAAATAGTATTTTAGGGGAGTGAATGGAAGATGAAGACAAAGAAGGTATTGAAATTTTTCGCGGCATGGAGTTTAGAAAAAGAGGAAGCTTTTTTAAGGAAAATGCATCAACAAGGCTGGGCGTTACAAAGATATAATTTGATGTATACGTTTAAGAAAACTGAGCCGAAAGATGTAATATATAAAGCAGATTTTAGATTGGTTTATAGAGATTCAAAAGAAAAACAACAAGAGTACTTTGAAATATATGAAATGTCTGGTTGGAAACGCGTAACGAGTTTTACAAGATGGAATTATTTTTGTAAAGAAGTAGAAGAGGAAAATGAGTTACCTGACATATATTCAGAGAAGGACACGAAGGTGCAAAAAATGAAGGAATTATTACAATTTATTGCATTTATTTCAATAACTATATTACCATCAATGTATAACGTATTTTTAAGCCCGATAGAATCAAGAGTGCCTATTTGGGCGAAAGCTATGGTGGGGGTTGTTAGTTGTATGTGGATGTATCTCTTTATAAGGCTCTCTTGGAAAATTAAGAAGTTGAAAAGCGAAATATTATAATAAAGATTGGATTTTAATAGAAGATGATTCCGGAATCATCTTCTTTAATTTTTATGTAATTCTATTTTGTTAACTCTTTTTTACATAATAAAAAACTATGTATTCAAGGCATAGAACTAACAGTTACAAAGATAAGCCCAGTAACAAAACCCAAGAAAATCATAAATGATGAAGAAACGATTAATAATAATGAGCTACTGATTAATACTATTTTATTAGAGTTTTGATGTTTAAAGTGGTAATAAAGTAAAAATCCGCAAACAGTAGAAACAATCCATATAGCTAGACCGTAAGGAGTTGTTATCTTCTTCCAGTCGGAAATCCAAAAGTAAAAAATGCCTATGTGACAAGTTAGTAGTAGAAATGTAGATGGAATCATTAACTTTTTATTTAAAATCATTTATTTCACCTCTCTTATGTAAATATTACCAAAAGAGTGTGGGGTTGAAAATAAAATATGGAAGTGAATCAGGTTTTCATTTAAAGAAACTACGAGATGAGTAAGAGATATTTCTAAACCAATTTACATTTTCTTGCGAATGTAAATGGAAAAAGAACCATATAAAATTATGAAGGGAGGAGAGTCATAAAATGCAGAGAATGAACAATCATTTTCGTGCTCGTGCGAGTGTGGTATACATGATGACTAATAATGAAGTAATGAATCACATTGTTGCTTTTCATATGGATACGAATGGAATGCTTACCTTTGTGGGTTCTTACCGAACTTACGGAAGAGGTACTGGTATAAAGGAAGTTTCTACAGAAACGGCAAACGATGGTATAGATCCTCTAGCATCACAAGGTTCTCTGACTTTGTCCCGTGATGGTCGTTTCCTATTTGCAGTTAACACAGGCAGTCATAGTATCAGTAGTTTTATCATAGCAGATAACGGAGTGCCGATTTTCGTGGATGTAAAGCCATCAGGAGGTGCTCAGCCCAATAGCATTGGTGTGTATGATAATCTTCTTTATGTCTCCAATGTAGGTAATGCTGCAAACAATTTTGCATCAAATATTACTGGATTTCACATAGATGATAAGGGAAATCTTACACCTATTCCAGGATCCACTCATGCTCTCAGTACCTTTAATGCTCAGCCTGCACAAGTTCTCTTCACCCCGGATGGTAGTAAAATCGTTGTCTCCGAGCTTACATCAAACCATATCAGTGTATTCCATGTAAATAAAGAAGGTACGGTTACAGGACCAATTGTTAATGATTCGTACGGTAAAGGCCCATTGGGTGCTTACTTTCTATCGTCCGGAATTCTCTTAGTTACAGAAGCAGTTTCAAATGCGTTGTCATCTTATTCATTGAGCAATGACGGTACTCTTCATGTAATCAGCGGCTCTGTACAAAACGGATATAAAACTGCTTGTTGGGTTATAACAACGAAGGATGAACGTTTTGCCTACACTACGAACACTTTAAGTGGCACCATATCTACCTACCAAATCGCCCCCAATGGAGCACTGTCAGTAGTAAGGCATATTACTAGTACTCCGCCGGGTACAGCACCAGGTCTGCCGATGGATGTTGGAGTAAGTAAGGATGGAAGGTATTTTTACACGCTTAATGGAAATCAGGGGACAGTGTCAGCATTTAATATTCAAAGTGATGGTAGTCTAGTAAGATTGCAGGTTGTTGCTTCATCCAATTTTCCTTACTTTGGGTCGCAAGGTTTAGCTGTTCTTTGATTTTATTGGGCTGCTATATTTGTGTGGAACAGAAAAATATATGAAGGTGTATGAATAGTAGACATGTAGATGAATTAGGAACCTTTTAATTAAACAGCAATTCTGCATCTTGCTTATGTAAAACAGAAAAAACCCCCTATAGAAAATTGGTAGGGGGTAATAAAGATGTTTAAGAGAAAGACTGATTTTGCGCAGGTTTAATAAATTGTTCAGGGTTTTCAACAAGCCCGCATACAGCACATTGGACGCGGTAAGTAGGTCCTTGATAAGCCATATGAAAAGCGTTCATCGTTTCATTTGTGTATTCTTCTTCTACTTGACCAGTTTGTGGATTTAACTTGACTGGTTTTACTTGTTGCTCAAGAATATTAAAGCGAGTACGGTTCGTTTTACAGCTTGGACATAACATTGGTTCCATATGTATACACCTCCATTTGTAGCATTTCTTAAACGGTATGAATTTATGCACATAGTTTTATGGGCATGTAGAAAAAACTTTCTCAACATAAATAGGTGTATATTATATTTAAAAATTCAGAAAAAATAAAATATAATAAATGTAAGAACTGGTTATGTCCAAACCAAATCTCCTGTTTTATGCCAATAAGCTGGGGGCCGAGAAATCGGCCTCATTTTTTTGTGCTCGGCTCTATAAGGTACAAGGTTTTTAAAAACATTTGTCGAATTTTTAGAGGTGAAGGTAAAGGGGGGAAATAATGATGAACTTAAAAATGAAATACATTATTTTATATGTAGAAAAGTTTGAACAGTGTCTTCAGTTTTATAAAGAAATTTTAAAATTACCAATAAGAGCTGAACACGGTACATATATCGAATTTGAAACAGGATCTACAATTTTAGCAATGAATACGCGAGAGGATGTAAAGGAGTTAACTGGATTACCACTTACTGAAGGGGTATTACAGTCTTCTCATTTTGAATTAGGGTTTGTTGTAGAGGATGTAACGGCAACAATTGCGGAATTGAAAGAACAGGGAGTTAAGGTGTTAGTTGAACCGATGACGAAACCGTGGGGACAAACAATTGCTTACATTGCTGATCCAGACGGTAATTATATTGAAATTTGTAGTTCATTAGAATAGAAGGAGATAAAGAGGATGGGGTTTCCGAAATTAGAAACAGAACGTTTACTATTAAGAGAACTTACACTGTTAGATGCAGATACAATGTTCCATTATTTTTCAAAAGAATCCGTTATTCGTTATTTTGGGATGGATTCTTTCGAAAATATTGAACAAGCGAAAACGACTATTCAAACGTTTAGAAAGTGTAATGAAGAGGGAAGTGTATTTCGCTGGGGGATAGAGAAGAAAGGTACGGATCAATTAATCGGTACGTGTGGATTTCATTTAATTAACAATCATCATAAACGAGCTGAAATTGGTTATGAGCTAGATGATACATATTGGGGACAAGGATACGCAACCGAAGCACTGCAAGCAATGCTAGCTTACGGATTTGAAAATTTGCACTTTATAAGAATTGCCGCTGTTGTATATATAGAAAATGAAGCTTCCCGTAATTTATTAAAAAAAGCAGGGTTTCAGGAAGAAGGATTACTTCGGAAATATATGATTCAAAATGATGTTGCTCATGACACAGTCGTTTATTCATTATTAAAAGAAGATTGGGAAAAGTAATGAGCACAAGTGAAATAATGAAAGTTATTAAGGAACATAAAGATGAGAGATTTATATTAGGTGTAGATGGTCTGAGTCGTTCAGGTAAAACAACTTTGGTTAAAGAGTTGGAAGAAGATATGAAGAAAAGTGGAATCCCGTTTCATATATTCCATATTGATGATCATATTACCGAGCGTAACAAGCGATATAATACTGGATTTGCAGAATGGTATGAGTACTACAACCTTCAATGGGATATAGAGTGGTTGCAGCAAAACTTATTTCAGAAGTTACAAAGTGACATGCAATTAGAGTTGCCATACTATCATGATGAAACAGACACATGTGAAATGAAAGAAATACACCTTCCTTTAGTAGGTGTAATAATTGTTGAAGGTGTTTTTCTGCAGCGAAAAGAATGGAGAAATTTCTTTTATTATATGGTGTACTTGGATTGTTCAAGAGAAACAAGGTTTCTTCGCGAGAGTGAGGAAACGCAGAAAAACCTTCCAAAGTTTCAAAGTAGGTATTGGAAAGCTGAGGAGTATTATTTGGAAAAGGAATTGCCGGAGAAGAGAGCGGATGTAGTTATACCATGATTAGAAAATAGAAGGGTGAATGAAATGAATATTTTGTGGGACTTTGATGGGACGTTATTTGATACGTATCCGGTATATACAAAGATTCTTTCTCAGGTTATAGGCGAGAAAGTAAGTGAAGAAGAAATCTATACAAAATTAAAAGTTTCATTTTCTCACGCGATTGATTATTATAAAATCTCTAAAAAACAAATAAGTGAAATAGATGTTTTAGAGAGTCAAATTATTATAGCGGATATAAAGCCATTTGAAAAAGTGGAAGAGGTTTTAAAATTTGCACATAAAAATGTAATTATGACTCATAAAGATAGAGCGGGTGTATTATCTATATTAAACCATTACGGATGGGACAAATACTTCATCGATATGGTTACAATTGACGATGGTTTCCCTCGAAAACCGAACTCTTTATCTTATGATCATTTACATAAAAAGCACAATATTGATCTAGCAATTGGAGATAGAGAGTTAGATCTATTGCCTGCGAAGGAATTAGGTATTACAACATGTATGTTTCAAGATAAATGTGATGTAGCGGACTATTCTTTATCGCATTACTCTGAGTTTTTTAAGGTAGTTATTGATAGAAATAGGGAGTTTTCTTTATAAATGGCTTGATTAAAACTTCTACTTTTTACTCGAAAAGTAGAGGTTATTTTCTATGTTTAAAAAAACTATAGTGGATTAATGCTTTCAAGTGTATAGAAAGAGATTGTTATAACAATGTGAATTATATAGTTATAGATAAATCTATAGATAAAGGGGTGTGTTTTTGAACTTTTTTAAGTAAGTGATAGATTTCTATAAAGCGAGTGATCATATGAGTATTTTCATTTTAGAAGATGATGTTATGCAAGCGCAGCAAATGAAGCAAAGTATAAAGAAGTGCATGATAAATTTGATAGTAAAATGAAAACGGGATTATCAGAAGTAAAAGCAGGTTTATATATTAAATAAAAAAACAGATGCAGTGGAAGTTTCCGCTGTATCTGTTTTTTTGCATTAACCAAATTATGGTTATTCGTGCTAATATGAACTCATAGCTATATAGAAGGGGTGGGTAATTATGAAAACAGAAATAGTTCTCAAAAAGAAGTACAGCATAATAAGCTATGTATCTTTGCTCATCGGAATTATGTGTTTTTTATTCGTTTTTATAACTCCGACGAGGATAGCGAACGCGGGTAATATAGTGGGAGATTATATTACAATTGCTCTTACAGGCGTAGGTATTATACTTTCAAGCATTGGAATTACGAAACAAACAGAGAAGAAGGCAATTGTAATTATCTCATTAATACTTTCCTCATCTTTCTTCATTTTTTGGATTATTACGATTATCTTATTGTTTACTGGCCAAATAAATTTTGCACCGTAATAGCGAATAAAAAGAGTCCTTCATTACGAGAAGGACTCTTTTTTATTCGCTATCTTCCGGTTGATATTCTAAAATATCCCCTGGCTGGCATTCTAATGCTTTACAAATAGCATCTAAAGTTGAAATTCTAATTGCTTTTGCTTTTCCATTTTTTAATATAGAAAGGTTAGCCATTGTAATTCCAACCTTCTCTGAAAGCCCCGTTACACTCATTTTCCTTTTAGCTAGCATTACATCAATATTAATTATTATTGCCATATTATTCACCTCAGACCGTTAAATCATTTTCTGATTTTATATCTATCGCATTTTTTAAAAGGCTTTGGAGAACGGCAGCAAAGACTGCGATAACCATTGAAGCAAAGATTAGAAGCATGCCAAGTATAATAATACCAGGTGCGTCATCTCTTTCCGCCACAAGATAGAAGAGTGGCGTGCCTACTACATATAGTATACTAATTGTTACTGCACATTGTTTTATCTTCTTTAAAGCTCTAACAGATAATTTCGAGAAGGCGTTACCCTTGTCAATGTAGCTTACAAGTTTAAAAGCTTGGTACAGAGCAAAATAAAAAGGTACAACCGTTGCATATAGATTAAGTAAAACAAGATATTTAATATATGCAATATCGGGGTACAATTCCGCTACATAATTCCCTATGTTAGGAACTAAAAATATACATAAAGCAAGAACAGGAATACTGATAAGGATAATAGCTGTCTTTAAAAAGAGTGTTGATCCTTGTTTCATATAAAGCACCTCATTTATTAATTATCTATTAAATTTAACATGATATTTATCGTTTAACAATAAATTTTTATTTATTATAATCGTGTTTTTATTGTTAAACTAATTTTGAAATTTTATGAAGATAATCGTTCCTTCTTTCGGTAAATGATGTTATGTTAAAAGTAATGATTAAGTATCCTATAAATGCCTGATTGGTGAGGGTTAATAATCAGTGGGGATGAACAAAAAACCACTGATTAAAGTTTCACTTTATAATAAGAGTTTTTAGAAAATCAATATTTTGCGTAATTTGACGAGGTGTTAATGAAATGAAATCGTACACACAATTTGAAAGAAGAAAATACATACTAGATGAATTAGAAAAATATAACCGAGTAATGGTAAATGATTTAGCGAAGGTATTAAATGTTACAACAGAAACGATACGAAGAGATTTAGATATGTTGCACAAGGAAGGGCAGCTTACGAAAATACATGGTGGTGCAATTAAGAAAAAAGATCAAACACTAGAATTTTATTTTGATAAGCGTCGATCTGAGAATATTGAAGAGAAACGAAAAATTGCAATGGAAGCGAGTAAACTCGTAGAAGATAATGATATTATCGCAATTGAAATTGGGACAACCACAATGCAAATTTTAGATTACATACACGATAAAAAGAATTTGACGATTTTAACAAACTCGATACCAGCTGTTAATAAAATTATTGAGCTTAAAGAACAAAATGATTCCTTTGATTGCAGGTTAATAGTCATTGGAGGAATATTGAATACAAATTCATTAGCATTGTCTGGAGAAATGACGTTAAACTATCTTGACCATTTCACTGTTAATAAGTTATTTGCTTCTTGTGATGGAATTTCTCTAGAAAAGGAACTAACATGTTCGTATATTGAAGATGCACAAATATATAAGCAGTTAAAGAATAATGCAAAACAAGTTGTAATGATGGCTGATGAGTCAAAGTTTAATTTAACAAAGTTTTATAAAAGCGGAAGTTTTAGTGATATAGATGCGTTATATACGAATGCAAAGCTCGATGAATCGTGGCAAAATATGCTAACAAGTAATGGGGTTGAAGTAATAACAGTATAGAAAAGCTAAAAGAAGACTATTTCTTAGTAAATTGAGAAATAGTCTTCTTTTATTGTTTATATGTTGTTTTATTTTGTTTATCTATTGTTTTTACAATTAGTTAACAAATTAACAACATTGTGTTAATAATGAACTCGTACAATATGAATTAGGAGGTGCAAGAATGCAAATAAAACTATCAAAAGCTGTGTTCTTTTTAATACCAGTTGGAATACCTCTAATCTTGTTTTGGATTATTCCGAATTTCATTAGTTTAGGTATTAGTTTTACTGATTGGGATTTTATGACGAATGATTTTAACTTTATTGGTTTAGAAAACTATTTTAATTTATTTACACAAGATTCTTTTATGCAAGCATTGCTAAATACGTTTTATTTCGGAATTGGAACAGTGATTCCAACGATTGCATTAGGTTTAGGATTCGCATTATTCTTCCGAAAAAAATTTAAAGGTTCCGCATTGTATCAATTAATGATTTTTTCACCTTGGGTAACGCCAACAATAGCTGTATCCATTGTGTGGTCACTCTTATATGAACCTCAATTTGGAGTTATTAATAAAGTTCTAAACTTTTTCGGAATACCAGGTTTGGACTGGCTTCAAAGTAGTAAAACAGCGATGTTAGCAGTCATTATAATGACTGTTTGGAAATTAGTTGGTTGGACGATGATCTTCTATATCGGTGCATTAGAAAAAGTTCCAGATAGTTTATATGAAGCAGCTAGTATTGATGGGGCAAATTCATGGCAGAAATTCCGATATGTAACACTGCCAATGGTTTCATCAACAACTTTCTTCTTAGTTGTCGTTAATACAATTTCTTCGGTGCAGGCTTACGATCAAATAAAAATTTTAACACAAGGTGGGCCTAGTGGTTCGACGCGTACGTTACTTTATTTATTCTTCCAACAAGGGTTTGAACAGTTTGATATGGGATCTGCAACAGCAATCGCATTTATCATACTAATCATTACAATTTTACTATCTGTTATTAACAAAAAAATAGGTGATAAGTGGGTGAACTATTGAGGTGAATAATATGAAAAAAGGTCCATCAATCGTAAAGCATCTCTTTTTAGCATTATCAAGTATACTATTTGTTTTTCCGTTCATATGGATGGTACTTGGTTCGTTTAAAACATCTAGTGAAGTATTACAAGGAGGTTTTTGGCCTAAAGAATTTCACTGGGAAAATTATCGGCAAGTATTAGACATACTACCATTTAACACATATTTATTTAATAGTTTTTATACATCTTTCATCATTACTATATATGTGCTTGTTTCATCTGCACTGTTTGCTTATATGTTAGCATTTTACAAGTTTAAAGGTAAAAATATTACATTTAGTGTTGTAATGGCAACTTATATGATTCCTGGAGCTGTATCGTATGTTCCTGTATATGTAATGTTAGGGAAATTCGGGCTACTTGATTCACATTTGGGATACATGATTTCTATGGCTGTTAGCGTATTCGGTATTTTCTATTTAAAACAATCGTTCCACAAAGTAGGTTCTGAAATAGTAGAAGCAGCCAAAATTGATGGAGCAAGTGATTGGCGTATTCTTTGGAAGATTATTTTTCCAATGACACGATCATCATTTGTAACACTAGGATTGGTCACATTTATTGGTAATTATAATAATTACATCTGGCCAGCTCTTATATTGAAAGATAATACGCAAAAGTTAATTACGAATGGAATTGCTGATTATTTCATTAATAGTTCCTTAGGGCGAGATTGGTCACACATTATGGTTGCAAGTACAATCGCAACAGTGCCGCTCTTAATCGTATTTTTAATTCTACAAAAATGGTTCTTATCTGGTGTTACTGATTCAGGAATAAAGGGGTAATTAAATAGTAAAGGAGATATGTGGGATGAAAAAACTATTCATGCTTCTAACAGTTTTAACATTGTTTGTTAGTGCACTTGCGGGTTGTTCAGGCGGAAAAGGAAGTACGGTTAAAGCGAGTAAAGAAGGGGAGAAAGTTGTTGTTCCATTCATAAATGGAGTGGGTGGTTCTCTGGCAGACCGTGTAGACAAAATCGTGGAAGAATACAATAAAAGTCAGGACAAATATGTAGTGAAAACGACGAAAGCCGGTAACTACGATGAGTCTTATCAAAAGCTACAAAGTGGATTTGCAGCGAATAACCAAGAAGCAATCGCATTACTAGGTTCAGACGTCATTCAAGAATATGTTAAAAAAGAGTTAATTGTACCTTTAGATGAATCTGTTAAAAATGATACTGATTTTAAAAAGGAAGATTACGGAAAAGGTTTTATGGAGCAAGCAACAATTGACGGGAAGTTATATGGAATTCCGTTTTACGGTACAACACAAATCTTTTATTACAATAAAAAAGCATTAGCGGAAAATGGCTTTACAAAAGATGATTTAAAGACGTGGGAAGGTGTAGAAAAGGTAGCAAAAACTGTCGCAAAACGTGGTGAAAATGGAAATGTTTCATATGCTGGCTGGATGCCAATGTGGGGGACGTCAAACTTAATTGATGCGGTCCGCAGTGCTGGTGGCAATGTATTAAGTGCAGATGGTAAAAAAGTGTTAATTAATGATGATACTTGGGTTACAGTATGGGAGAAATTCCGCACATGGCTTCATGAAGATAAAATTATGAAAATACATTCAGGTGGTACTGGATGGGAATATTGGGATAAAACAGTAATTGACTTAGTAGAAGGTAGAACGCTAGGATTTACAGGATCATCTGGTGACCAAGCATTTGTTTTTAAATCATTAGGTAAAGGAATGACTGAAGAAGAACGCCTAAACACATTTGAAGCTTTACCACAACCAGCTTGGGGTAATAATAAACCAGCACCAAAATTAGAAACATACTCATTCACATTAACGAGAAATATTGATCCGGAAGTAGCAAAAGGTGCATATGACTTTATGAAATTTGCGACAAGCACTGAGAAAACGGCTGAATGGTCAATGGCAACAGGCTATATCCCTGTTCGTAACAATGTAACAGAGTACGGTCCATATGCTGAATTTGTCAAAAAACAACCACAAGCACTAGTTCCATTAGAACAAGCTAACAATAATGGAGTGGGACCATTTGTAGATCCAACGGGTGGGAAAATCAATGACGCTTTAAATGTAGCTAAAGATAAAGTAGAGATTGAAGGAGTTCCAGCAAAGAAAGCATTAGATGAAGCAGCTAAAGTTGCGCAAGAAGAGTTAGATAAAGTTTTGAAAAAGAAGAAGTAAACCTGTTTATAGTGCGAACGTGAGGTGCTTTTTAACGAAGGAAGTGCCTCTAAAATTCCTTCATTAAAACTTAAAAAGGTGTGAGAACTATGATCGAAATAACAAGTACGATAACACTCTCTCCATTCATAAAAAATAAACATTGTTTCCAAATGGACGAAACTGATATTACAAACTTTACATTAACTATTGATCAAGGGGACAGCCGGAAAATTCCGCTTTTATTAATCTTGCGAGACCCTAACGGTTATGTACGTATACAATATCAAACGCCAGTTGCAAATGAAAAACTAGTCGTTTCGAAAGATTCAATATTTTGTTCTGCTGGTTGTATTGGAGGAGAAATACAGTCAGGTAATTGGGAATTAGAAGTCATATATATCCCTCATTGTGCAAAAAAAGTAGTGAAATTTACTGGGGCAAAAGTTGACTACACAGTAAATATAGAAGTGAATGATCAGTTGGAACGAAAGTATAATAGAGAGCATTTTTGTAAGGGAAATGTTTTTATCGATGATGACCGTTTTAATAAGGTAGTAAATGAAGAACATCGCTGGTACAAAGGGGATTTTCATGAACATACAGATTTAACAGATGGCGAGATAGATGATGAACTTGGAATGAAAGTATGTGAAAAACAGGAATTAGATTTTTTATACGCGACGGAGCACAATATTATTATGCCATCTTATGAAAAAGGCAACACATTAATTATACCATCTATGGAACTTACAACTCCTTTCGGTCATTACAACATTTTTGGTATAAGAGAATTCATTGATTTTACAGAGTATGTAGATGAAGCATTTAGCGCTGAAAAAATGGATGCATTATTTTCACTCATGAAAGAAAAAGGCTATTTATTAAGTGTGAATCATCCATTTATGAAGCCTTGGGCGAACCAAGTGAATATTAACTTAGAAAATGTTCATACGATGGAAATTATGTGTGATCCAACTTATAAAAAAAGTGAATCATCTACTTTAGAAGCTTTGCGTTGTTTCGATCAAATGTGGTCAAATGGTCTTAAAATTTGGGGGATAGGGGGAAGTGATTCTCATTTACATCCGTCTAAAACATTCCCAGGATCAAAAGACCCATCGATTTACGGGGATCCAGGAACATATGTATTATGTAATGGTTTAGCTATTAAAAACTTAAAAGATGCGATTCAAAAAGGAAGAATTTATTTCTCTCGATTTAGAAAATTAGCGATAGATATTCAAAACGAAGGTGAAACGATATATGTCGGCGGTGAGGCTAAAGGAAATATTATTTATAACGTCCAAACAGATAAACCGTGTGAGTGGAGACTACTTATAAATGGGCAAACGATTGAAAAAGAATACGGCAGCGATGTAACCTTTGCATTTTCTTTAAATGAAGGGACGTATGCTAGAGTTGAAGGATGGGAAGAAGACGAATTAGTAGCATTTATTAATCCTATTCATAATAAAGTTCAGTATAAAAATATGAAAACATGGAATGAAGTTATAGGGGGAATAAAAGGTGAATAAAGCGATTATTTTTGATAAAGATGGAACATTAATACAGTTAGATTCAGTTTGGTACAAAATTGTGCATCGTGTGTTAGATGATATATTCCAAACGTATCCAAATGAAAAAAGTAAACGAGATGACTACTTAACGATTATTGGTATGAATGATAACGATTTTGAGAGTACGAGTTTACTAGCTTGTCGCACAAATTACTTTATTGCGGCTGCATGGTATTCGTTGTTAGAAAATCAACATGTGGATAAAGAGAATTTTATTCATAATGTATGTCTTCTATTCAAAAAGTACTCTACAGCAGATGATCTTGTATTTACAGAAGTGGAAGGTGCAAAGGAAACGTTACGATATTTAAAAGATAATGAATATATTATTGGGGTTGTTACGGCAGACGATGTTGATGCAGCTATTCATTCTCTAAAAATGACTGAGTTATATGATTATGTAGATTTTTTAGGTGCAGATGATGGTGTGAATAGAACAAAACCTGAAAGTGATTTTTATCATATGTTTAAAGAAAAATTTTCTCTAACTGAAGAAGATGTGCTTATGGTAGGTGATACATTAACAGACGTTACATTTGCGAGAAATAGTAACATTAAAGTAGTGGGCGTCTTATCGGGTGCGAGTAGGAAAGAAGATTTAGAAGGAAAAGCAGATTATATTTTAGACAGTATGAAGGATATTTCGAAGATTTTATAATTCATGTCATCATAATTTTTAACAATATCTATAAATATAGCTTAAATTCTGGGAGGATATTATGGCTCAACTATCATTCAAAAACATTTACAAAAAATATGATCATGATGTGACAATCGTAAAAGATTTTAACCTAGAAGTAAATGATGGAGAATTTATCGTTTTGGTTGGCCCTTCAGGGTGTGGGAAATCTACAACATTACGTATGATTGCAGGACTTGAAGAGATTTCAGATGGCGACTTTTATATTGACGGAAAACGTGTAAATGATATTTCGCCGAAAGATAGAGATATCGCAATGGTGTTTCAAAACTATGCACTTTATCCGCATATGAGTGTTTATGAAAACATGGCATTTGGATTAAAACTACGAAAATATAGTAAAGAAGAAATTGACCAGCGTGTGCAACATGCAGCAAAAATTCTGGGGCTTGAGCAGTATTTAAGCCGAAAGCCAAAAGCACTTTCAGGTGGGCAGCGCCAGCGTGTTGCCTTAGGCCGAGCGATTGTTCGAAATGCAAAGGTATTTTTAATGGACGAGCCTTTATCAAACTTAGATGCGAAGTTGCGTGTGCAAATGCGTGCTGAGATTACAAAATTACACAAGCAACTGCAAACAACAACTGTGTACGTTACACACGATCAAATAGAAGCTATGACGATGGCGACGCGCCTTGTTGTGCTAAAAGATGGTATTGTACAACAAGTCGGTACACCGAAAGAAGTATATGAAAATCCAGAGAATGTATTTGTTGGAGGATTCATTGGTTCTCCTGGAATGAATTTTTTCAAAGGAGTATTAACAGATAATGCAGTTATGATTGATAAGTGGAAAATTGAAGTGCCAGAAGAGAAGATGAAAGGCTTGAGAAATAATGGATATACGAATAAAGAAATCATAATAGGAATACGTCCAGAAGATTTTTATTATGGAAAAGCAATCAAGGCGTTACCATATAACGCAAAAGTAACGGTATGTATTGATGTAGCAGAATTAATGGGAGCAGAAACATATCTATATTCTAACATTAATGGACAATCTTTTGTTGCACGTGTGGATACTTCTTTAGATGTGCAAAGTCAATCAAATATAGATCTAGTTTTGAATATGGATAAAGTTCATTATTTCGACTCTAAAACTGAGAAGCGAATTATTTTATAGATAATAATTAATATGATTATACCTTTAGAATTTCTTCAACTACTACAAATAAATGAATAGTAAAAAGCCGATTATCCTTTAGATTACAGGAAATCGGCTTTTTTATATAAAAGATCGCTTAGCGTACGAAAATCACTTTTTGTTGGCAGTGCCCTGTCACAATCAAGCTGAGAAAAACAAATAATTCAAAACGAGAAAATTCTTAAGTTGATGGATGTGTGATGCTACTCCTATGTTAAGGTTCGAGTCATTTAAAACAGCAACCTCTATATTGAGTGGTGTTAAAGCGGTGTATATGATAAAAAAGATGTATCGCTTGTAAAAAAATTGTATCACCTTGAATGAGCTAATACGACAAGAATTCGTGTCGGGCCTAATTAGGGAATGCAGTACAAATCAGTATATAGTATATAAGCATTCCCTTTTCTATAAATACGGTATGTTTTTAATGTAATTAAAAGAAAATTTTGTGTTCTTTAATATGATGTGACATAATACCAGTTTTTTTCTATTTTTGTGATCTCTTTATATTCATTATTAAAGTCGTATTTGTTTGGTCTAGTATCATTTGGTGTGTAAATAAATCCTGAAAAATTTATCTAACATACCACGATAAGTAAAAAAGAAAACAGAAATACCATTTTATTTTGTTGAATAAT
>NZ_ALBR01000027.1:0-30450 GCF_002081505.1 Bacillus sp. CDB3
ATTTATTACACCTACACATAACACCTACTACTAATAATGTGTTATAATACGAATTAGCAACATAAAGGAAAGGAATTAGAAAAAATGACCTTACAAAATACTAAAAATTTAAAAAACAAGTTGCTCCTTTTGAAAAATCAACGGCAAAAAAAAGTATTTGGCAAATCATCAATACGGTAGTGCCATTTATTATCTTATGGTACCTTGCTTATAAAGGTTTGTCCGTTTCTTATTGGTTAGCATTAGTTCCATCTCTGTTAGCAGCTGGATTTATGACACGGATTTTCATTATTTTTCATGATTGTACCCATTATTCTTTTTTTAAAAGTCGCCGTGTAAATAGAATAGTAGGAACATGTATGGGTGTTTTAACTTTATTCCCGTTTGATCAATGGGGGCATGAGCATTCCGTTCATCACGCTACAAGTGGTAATTTGGATAAGCGAGGTACAGGAGATATTTGGACGCTTACAGTGAATGAATATTTAGCAGCACCATTTAGACGCCGTTTAGCATATCGTTTATATCGCAATCCGTTGGTTATGTTTGGATTAGGTCCGATTTATGTTTTCCTTCTTAAAAATAGATTTAACAGAAAAGGTGCTAGAAAGAAAGAACGCATGAACACTTACTTGACGAATGTTTTAATTGTTGCTTTAGTAGGGGTACTATGCTGGGCAATCGGATGGCAATCGTTTCTTTTAGTACATGGTACGATATTCTTAATAGCAGGTTCAGTAGGTATTTGGCTGTTTTATGTACAGCACACATTCGAAGATTCTTATTTTGAAGAAGATAAAGAGTGGGAATATGTGAAAGCGGCAGTGGAGGGAAGTTCATTTTATAAACTTCCGAAAATTCTGCAATTTCTAACTGGTAATATTGGATATCATCATGTTCACCATCTAAGTCCAAGAGTACCTAACTATAAACTAGAAGAGGCACATAATAATACGCTACCTTTAAAAAATGTACCAACGATTACTCTTGCTACAAGCTTGCGCTCTATTCGTTTCCGTCTTTGGGATGAGCAAAGTAACAATTTTGTTAGCTTTAAAGACGTCAAAAATTTAATTAAAAACAATGTTTCTGTTCAAGTGAAATCCGAACTATAACTTCATCATATTTAATTGACTCCCCGTAATCATTTTTGATTTAAGGGGAGTTTTTGTTTAAATAGTAGATGTCCGATATGGAGAAATTTTAAATGATTCAAATTATAATTGCGGTGGATTAGGAAATGTCATTAGGGATGGTTGGTTCCCTACTGGATTTAAATGAAAATGATGATTTTGCACCATTGATTTAAAAAGTGTTAGAATTCCCCATAGTATATAGCGAGCCTGAAGAACAGTTAGTAACAGGGTTTCATCTACAGCATTATCATTAGCTCCAGAAATCATTGAGGCAGTAATAGAAGGGGAAATGAAGTTTTTCTTTTTCATTGCAGGTTGAGCCCAAAGTAAAAAGGGTAGGATAAAGGGTATTAAATCGATAACATATTGAAAGTAAAAACGAGCATGCCTATTTATAGCGATAGGGTGCTCGTTTTCTTATCTATGCGCAGAAAGAAAAATTCATCTTTCACCTACAGTAAAGCTATTGATCTGTCCATGTTTGAGGAAGGAAAATTCTTTCGTGAATTAGGCTAAAACAAATCCCTTATTTTGGAGTTTGCACCTGAGCGGTTTGTTATAAATAAATGAAAAGAATCAAGTTTACTTGCTATTGAGATTTTTTCGTTGCAATTTACTTTTTGTTTGTTGTTCTTTCTACATCTGAAATGGGTAAGTCTGTGCCATATAGGTCTTGGGTAATATCTTTTTTGCTGTCGAGGGGTTGTTTCTCTTGAGATGACGTTTCTAGCATTTGTTCTTGGGCTTTACTAGGGGTATTCAGAGCATCCGATGGGACGTGATTAATGGGTCTGTTTAATAGATTTTCTTTATCCATGTTATGCAGCTCCTTTTTATTATGATAAAAATAATGTAAGTATAAATAGTCACTTAAATATTTTGTGTTTTTGGATGATATTATATACAAAGCTTATTTTGCAAAGTTAACTAAATGAATAATTATTAAGATGCACAAAATCAAAATTCTTAATAAAACTAAAAAGAGCACCACACACAAGCGCTCTTTAACATAGGAGGTAACATAGTACCTAGCCTAGTATCTTTTTCTGTTGTTGAATAAAATGGTAAAGCAATTTGTTTAAAGGACATTCCAATTCCTAAATCAATAATATCAATTACAATATTGTTTTTTATCTTATGGATATTAATTTGTAATACTCCATCATTCTTCATGACCTCAAATCCGTTTGGAATGATATTTGTTAGACACAGTTTTCATTTTTCAGGAACAGCATTTACATAAAGGGAATTTGTAAGTGTATGTTCATCTTTCGTTCATAATTATTGGTTATTGTAAAAATAGTGCAAGGAGAAATTCATTGTTCATGCAATGAATTTTTTTGGTTCCATTATACCTTCATAGCTACAATCCCCTGAAACACTTTTCATCATAATCGTCAGAGAGTAAATTACTACTCACAATAGGAAAGATATTTTTCATATGTAGTAAGAATAAATCAGAAGTATTTACAGAATAAAAAATTCACCAAAGAGGAGTTGAAGTAATATGAAATCATTGTATGGGAGATTTGTCATTATATCAGCGGTTATTATGGTGGTTAGTAGTGTAGTGGCATTTCTACTTACAAATATATTTTATCATGTGTATTTAAAACCATATAACAGTGAAAAAATTCTAAAATATGCCTTATATATAGAACATTTATATGATGAAGATAGCGAACTAAATAAAGAGACATATCTACAATCTATTTCAAATCTTGGTTTTGCAATCTATATGGTAGATGAAAAGAAGCAAGGAAAACGGTATGGAGAAGGCTTTAAAAAAATTAATATTAGTGATGAGGATATTGATAATGTACTAAATGGAAATATATATAATGGAATTGAGAACTATCCTAATCGATTGTTTTCCACTGGTTTTTTTGATAATACAGTAGCAAATAGTATTGGAATTCCTATTCATACCAATGGACAGCAATTTGCTCTATTTATTCGCCCAGATATTCAACAGCAATTTGGAGAGCTACGAATTTTTTACACAGTATTGTTAGGGCTAATTGTATTAATTAGCTTAACCTGTATAGCGGTAGCTACTCGTTTCGTTGTTCGTCCGATTCAAAAATTTACACAAGCGACACAAGAAATTGCGAGTGGTAAGTATGATTTAGTATTACCAGAATACCGAAAAGATGAAATTGGAGTACTTGCAAAGAATTTTCGTAAGATGGCAAAAAGGTTACAAAACTCTGAGCAAATGCGTCAAGAATTCGTTTCGAATGTTTCACATGAATTTCAATCGCCATTGTCATCTATTCAAGGGTTTTCTAAAACAGTAAAAACAGAGGATTTAACTGAATTAGAAAAACATCATTACTTGAGTATCATTGAATCAGAGAGCCAACGTATGTCTAATATGTGTAAACAATTATTAACACTTGCGTCACTCGATCAAGAAAAAATTACTTTACGTAAAGAATTTTTCAATCTAGGAAAACAAATAAGAAGTATTATATTTACGTCTGAGTGGGAATGGCAAGAAAAGGATCTTGCAATTGAAACGGATATTCCTCGTATCGAAATTTATGGGGGTAAAAATCTACTTCATCAAGTGTGGACGAATGTATTTACTAACTGTATCAAATTTACAGAAAGAGGGGAAAGTATTTCATTTGAAGCTGAAGAAAATGAATTAGAGTGGCGTATTGCTATTACTGATAGAGGATGTGGCATTCCTGAGGAAGAGATAAAAAGAATCTTTGATCGATTTTATAAAGTAGATTCAGCTAGAAATAGAAACATTAAAGGTAGCGGGTTAGGATTATCCATTGTAAAAGAAATCATTGAACTTCATGAGGGTGCAATAACAGTGGAAAGCGAGATAGGGATTGGTACAACCTTCACTATTTATCTTCCAAAAAATAGAGTAGGAATGGATGTAGATGATTAATAACGAAAAGATTCTTTAGAATGAGTCTCTTTTCGTATATATAATGAAAGGTTTGTACTTATATGAGGTGAGATCTCATTATAAAATTGTCTTTTGTAATGTTCCATTCATAATCTGTTCATATTCCTTAATTATGATAAGTGTATAGGCAAAGCACAAAATAAGGAGGGAATAGGAATGTTTTTAGCTCTTAAAGAATTAAAACAGTCAAAATTAAGGTACGGATTAATTGGTACAATCATGATTTTATTATCATTTCTTGTACTTATCATATCAGGGTTAGCGAATGGGTTATCCAATGCGAATGCTTCTTCTATTCTTGAAATGAAAGCAGAGAAATTTGTAGTATCAGAAGATGCTGAAGGGAAATTACTACGGTCTCAAATTAAGAAAGAAGATGTAGATAATGTATTAGCACAAGTTAATGAAAAAGAAGCGGTACCAATGCACATAGCAATGTCTACATTTGAGAAAAAGGAAAGTTCAAAGAAGGTTGACATTGCAATCTTTACAAATAAACAAAATTCATTTATTACTCCAAAAGTTATTGAAGGAAAATCAAGTGACTTAGCAGACAATGAAATTATTATTGATGAATCTGCGAAAAATAAAGGGCTAGCATTAAATGATGAAATTGTAGATCCTATATCTAAAAAGGTATTTAAAGTCGTTGGATTTACAGAAAATGAAATGTTTAGTCATGCACCAGTTGCTTATATGAATGAGAAAGTATGGGAAAGCATTGCACTTCCACATCAAAAAGAGTACAACGTTATTGCTTTAAATACTGATAAGGAAATTAATAATGCAAAAGTGGTTGATAAAAAAGAAGTATTACAAAGTATTCCTGGATATAAAGAAGAGCAAGGAACTTTAACAATGATTATTGCATTTTTACTTGTGATTACAGCGTTGTTAATTGGTGTATTCTTCTATGTTATTACTTTACAAAAAACGCAACAATTAGGTGTATTAAAAGCGATCGGGACAAAAAACTCTTATTTAGCTAGTAGCTTAGTAGTACAATCCGTATTTTTAACTGTTGTTGCATTAATAGTAGGTATTGGTTTAACACTCGCGGTACAAACTGTGTTCCCTGAAAGTATGCCGTTCTTACTAACAACGACAATGATGGTGCAGTATTCTATTATCTTTATCGTAATTAGCGTGTTAGGGACATTGATTTCTTTATACCAAGTGTTGAAAGTAGATGCATTAGAAGCTATCGGAGGTGGGATGTAATGGTGACAGATTTAAAGTGGGAGACACCAGCATCATTATTAAAACTAGATAAAGTCAGTAAAGTGTATGGGGAAGGCGATACGGAAGTGACAGCTTTACATCCCATCACACTAAATGTAAGAGAAGGGGAATTCATTGGTATTGTCGGACCATCTGGGTCAGGTAAAAGTACATTACTTTCCATTGCGGGAGCACTTTTATCTCCTTCTAAAGGTAATATTTATGTATCTGGTCAAGATATAACTAGTTTATCGGAAAAAGAAATGACGGATGTTCGTTTGAAACGAATCGGATTTATCTTTCAGTTTGCAAACTTAGTGCCATTCTTAACAGTTAAAGAACAGCTTCTATATATTGCAAAATTAAAAGGAGAAAATAAAACTGCAGCAAACGAATATGCAACTGAATTACTCAAAACATTTGGATTAACACATCGAATCAACCACTATCCTAGACAACTTTCTGGTGGTGAAAAACAACGTGTAGCCATTGCACGTGCTTTTATGAATAATCCAGATTTAATTTTAGCTGATGAGCCTACTGCTAGTTTAGACTCAAAACGTGCTAGAGAAGTTGTTGAAATGATGAAACATGAAGTAAAGAAAATAAAAAAGCAGCAATTATGATTACGCACGATGAAAAAATGCTTGATGTATGTGATCGTATATTGACGCTTAGAGATGGGAAATTACTACGGAAAAATGAGATTTGATAAAGACGCTCTTACAGAATTAGATGTAAGAGCGTTTTTTTATCAAAATAATGTTGGTAAGTATCATATCTAAAAACCAACTATCATAATGTAATGTATTTTTTAATTCATAGGTTGGTTGTAATTGGAAGTATAAATTGACCGTGAATTTTAAATGGAAATCCGAAAAACCACGTCAGGATAGGAATGTATACAAAATGAATAGAGTCATAGAAAAAAGGGGATTCCTTGTGAAAGTAGAGATCAGTTTTTTTGCTACCTATAATGATACGCTATGTTAACTTCATATGAATATATTATATAATAGATTTAAAAAGCGTTGGAGAGAACAATGAGTATAAACTATCCATTTAAACCAAAATCAAATCGCTACTTAGTACCAGGACAATTTTGGGCTATTCCTTTAGATAACAGGAAATTTGCTTGTGGCAGGGTAATTGAAATTGAACCAAATAGTAGAAGGGGATTTTTAGCAGCCTTGATGGATTGGGTCGGGGATAGTCCACCTATAGCTGAAGATTTAAAAGGGTGTAAAACATTAATACAAATGGATGTCCACATTAAAACCATACATGAAACAGCATTGGATGGTTGTATAAGTGGGTATCGTTCTTTAAAGTTAGATGGGATTGAAGAAGAGTATTTCACTTCACAATTGGTTCACGATGAGAATTGCATGTTAATGAAAGGATACTCAATACTTAGGCAGGCGACTCAAGAAGAAGCAGATACGTATTGTCAGCTAGGTTCCGCAGGCTATATGATGATTAAATGTTACGCAGAAGATTTATTAGCAAGTAAATAGCTTCCGATAACGATAATTATGTGTAAATAAGCTGCCCAAATGGACAGCTTATTTTATTTTTTTGCTTTGTATTTTTTCATAAATGCTGGAGGTATCCCCCATGTCCATCAAGCTACGATTGAGTTTCCTATAAACTAATGTCCTTGTTACCTACATGATTGAATTATTATTTATTTGTTTTTAAAAATACGCATACCAAATAAACCTTGATAAGGTGTATTTTTTAGATTATGCAGTTTTCTGTTCGGTATTGGATACAGTGTACTGATAAACGACACCTAAAATATCAAGATGGTCTTTTCGTCCATTTTTCTGTGAATTATGGATATAAATTTATCTTAGGTTGATAGTGATGTGCTGGTACCCCTATTTGATCTTTTGCTCAAATTTTCATTGATAGATAATTATGTCGGTGTATGATCGGGAAAACAATCATTTCTAAACTGCCTGGGGGTTAAACCAGTGTATTTTTTAAAGATTTTTATAAAATAACTTTGGTCGTTGAAATTCAGCCACATGCCGATGTCTAAAATCGAATAATTTGTTAAAAGTAATAGCTTTTTTGCTTCGTCAACTCGTTGCCGTTGAATGTATTCACTTAGTGGTTTACCAACCTCTTTTTTAAAAAGTGATGATAAGTAATTTGGGCTTAAATGACACATTTGTGCAAGGTGATCAAGTGTGATATCGTCATAAAGATGGTCATAAATATAATGTTGGCAAGCTGTAATTGTTGCAGAATATTTTTCTTCATTTAATTGATGCACACGATTAGTAAAATCCATTATGGCTTCTTCCATTAATTTTAATATTGCTTTTAAGCTTCCTAATTCCTCGAGTTGTTGAATATAGAAATCATTTAAGGTAAAGGCCGTTTCATCGTTTAAACCACCTTCAATGGCCGCTCTGCAAACAAGAGCAATTCCGGTAATCATTAAATTTTTTTCACTTCTTAGGCGATTTCGTTTCGATAATAATCCTAATTCCGCCTCACCGACAATAGAGTAATCGAAGATATCCTTTAATTTATTTATCCGTCCTTTTTTGACATAATCAAGCAAAACTCGTTCATATGAAAGATTGGAATGGAAAATGAAATTCCTTCTCCCTTTTGAAAGCTCAAGATCCGGATGCTCTAATTCAATCATATCAAGGGTCAGCGCTTTATTATTTTGGATGACTATCGTTTTATCAAGCTTTTTATGGTACATCAAATAATAAACCAATAGACTAATCGTTAGGAATTGTTGACTATCAATAATGGGGATGGAGCGATAGTACTCAATGAGTTTCCTTTTATTCAGGCTTCCGTTAAAAGCATCAAGGATCTTACTAATATTTTCATCAGATATTTCTGAATCAAGGGTAGGGCCTAAAATAATGGTGCCTAAAAATAGGTTCGTTTTTTTAGATTGATAAAGAAAAAGTTCAAATTTGAATTCGAAAAGAAGATAGGAAAATCCTTAGGATTCTCTTCGTAAGTATAGACACTGATTTGCTCTTTGAACTGGCTGTAATATGAATGCCCCCCGTAAGTCTCTACTTGAAAATTCGTATTCAATCTCACCAAATTGATTGACATAATAAACAGGTATTTGATGAACTTCATAAATAAGCTCACATATATATTGTAAATCTTGTATGACTATTTCCATCTATTCCATAAACTCCATTCATTTTTTTGAAATTGGCTATATTTTTATAATACTTAAATAAATACTATTATTCGTAAGATAATACAATATATCTTTTTATACAAGCAATAAAATGATTGATGTAAGAAATTATAGGTAGGGAGGAATTAAACATGGAATTATCAAATAAAATTGCTGTCATAACTGGTGCAGGAAGTGGAATCGGAAGAGCAAGCAGTTTGAAACTTGCTAGTAACGGTGCAACAGTTGTATTAGTCGATTTCAATGAGGAAACAGGAGAAGAAACGTTAAAACTTGTGAAAGAACAAGGTGGAGAAGGCATCTTCGTCCAGGCCGATGTCTCGAAAACTGAAGATGTGCAAAACTATGTAAAGAAAGCAGTCGAAACATATAGACGTATCGACATATTTTTCAACAATGCAGGTGTTATCCAAAATTTCGCACCTTTCACTTCAATAGAAGAATCCGAATTTGACCGCATTATGTCTATCAATGTAAAAGGGGTTTTCCTTGGAATGAAATATGTGTTAAAAGTGATGGAGGAGCAAGGAAGTGGCTCAATTATTAATACTGCTTCTACTGCAGGGGTTCGTCCTGAACACAGTGTAGCTGTATATTCTGCAAGCAAACATGCGGTTGTAGGCTTAACTAAGGGTGCTGCATTAGAATATACGAAAAAAGGAATTCGTATAAATGCACTCTGTCCTGGCGGTGTGAAAACAGCATTAACAACAAGTGTTGAAGCTCAGTTTGCAAAAGGTGGATACGTTCCGGAAGAGATTTCCAATATGAGAATGGGTCGTTATGCTGATCCGAAAGAACTCGCTGAAATGGTTGCTTACTTAGCATCAGATAAGGCAAGCTATATGTCAGGTTCAATTGTTCTTGTAGATGGCGGGCTAACTTTATAGTCAATAAAAACTTCGAGTAGGATTTTTCCCATTTAATAATTAGGGGCAGTTATGACTGTCCCTAATTTATTTTTTTAAACCTGACTCAATCATTCATGTGTGCTGTTAAAAGATTAGCAAAGTTTTGTGCTGTTTGTGTTAGGTAATGATTCTTTAGCAAGCCTGTCGATGCAGCTAACTCCCTATATGTAATATTGCAAGCAACAATATCGTCGTTATTGTATTTTTTTACTTAGCGTTGTTGTTTAGCCCGTTTTTTTTAGAAATGCTAAGGATACCCCTTAAAATACGAATGGGAATCCAATATATATTTGGAAGGATAATGCTCCATTCATACTCTGTTCATAATCCTTATGTAATATAAAACTTGTAATAGGAAGAGAAATTTTGTAAAGGGGTGATTGATGTGCTAGCATCTGCTATTACATTTATTACAGCAGCACTTATTTTTTATTCAATTGGGGTTTGGAGTGAAAAGATTCAAAAAACATTAAAACCTTGGCATGTGATTATATTTTGGGTTGGATTAGCATGCGATACGATTGGTACTACATTAATGGAGAAAATGGCTTCAGAAGGTTCTCTATTCAGCTTTCATGGGATTACGGGTTTATCAGCAATTTTACTTATGTTATTTCATGCTGTGTGGGCCACTGTAGTTTTAAAGAAGAAGGATATAAAAATGATTGCAAAGTTTCACACATTTAGTGTAATTGTGTGGTTCATTTGGTTAATTCCATATATTTCAGGACTTGTATATGGGATGACCAACAACTAATAAAAGGAATTTGAACTTTCTAAACGTATTATACATTAGGAGATATAAGAAGAAGCTAGAGAAATATTTAAACAATTTGTTTTCCTTTAGCTCACAATCCATGTATTGAGAATGGAAAGGAAACAGAAAAAACGTATATTACATTATTAGTAAAACCCCCTTAACATGAGTTGAGGGGGCTTTTATTAATAATATAAAGCAATTTAATAAATCTATTGGTCGAACGAGGGAAGGTTGCTCTTAGTAGTAGAATAAGCATTAAAAACATCCATTTTTAAATTGTTTAGGTGAAACACCAGTATGTTTTTTAAAGACCTTTGTAAAATGACTCTGATCATGAAAATTTAATAGTGTAGAAATTTCGGATATAGAATGTCTCGTAAAGGTCATTAAATTTTTTGATTCATCGATCTTAGCACGCTGTATATATTCGCCTAGTGAAATTCCAATTTCTTTTTTGAAAAGGGAAGATAGATAACTAGGATTTAATGCGACTATTCCTGCTAGTTGGGATAGTGTGATTTCTTCGTAAAGATGAGTAAATATATAATTTTGACATACGTTTATAGGTTTTGAATGTTTTTGTATTGTCCCATTTCTTACTCGTTCTGAGAACTCAAGTAAAGCATTCTCCAAAAATGGAGAAATGGCTTCACTTTTATTTATTTCTTCGAGTTTTTGAATAAATAAATCACTGAGGGTATATGCGATTTCAGGGAATAGTCCACCATCTATAGCTGATCTAGTCGCAAGTGTAATTGCTGCGATGGCAGAATTCTTCTGGCTTCGCAAATGACTTGTTTTTGATAACACCCCAAGATCCCCTGATTCAGGTAATCTCCTTAGATTTTTAATTAAATCATCCTTTTTCCCAAGCTTAATACACTCGAAAATTTCTCTTTCAATTAGTGGGTCGATATGAGTTAATGTACTTTGACGTTGCTCCGATATCTGTATATCAGGCTGTTCAATCTCAAAATCATCCTTTTTTAATAGTATATTTTTTTGCAAAATATCAGCAACATCTAATTTTTGTTGATACAGCATGTAATAAAGAACCATACTTATATTTAAAAAATTCAAATTGCTTAAGATGGGGAGAGAATGATAATATCGTATCATTTTCTCGTTGTCTATTTTTAGTTGAAGATCATTAACGATTCCTTTAATTGATGTTTCTGATAATCTGGAATAGAGGACAGGTCCAACGATGATATTCCCACTAAGTTGATCGTTCAAACGTAAGCTAATTGAGAAGAAATTTTCAAGAAAAGAAGTCTCTTCTAGTACTGGAAAAGTATAGGGTGGATTTTCCTTAAATAGTTGATTAAGTAACTCCTCTTTTGAAGAATACAAAGGGTTATGCTGAAAATTGGGCGAGATTTCAAATGCTAACTCCCCTTTGTTATCAATGAAAAAGATAGGTGTTTTATGTATGTCAAAGACTAGCTTACAAATATAATATAAATCTTCTAGTTTGGAGAAATTCATTATTTTAACCTCTATTCATTAAACATTAGCCAATATATGTACAAGTTAAAGGCAATATAAAATCCTCTCTTAAGCAAAGGTTTCACAATAAGAGGGTACATCTTATGTTACTCTGCAACGTAATCATAAATATAATCAGCCAAAATTTTTACAAGTATTCTAAAAAATATACCATAATATCTAAAAAATAATAACTATAATGACATTAAGAAAGCGTTTACTTAACTATTTATTAGGAGGGCTATCATGAAAAGAGATATTAAGAAAATCATTTCACAAATGACATTAGAAGAAAAGGCAAGTCTATGTTCTGGATTAGACTTTTGGAATACAAAAGGGATTGAGCGATTAGGAATTCCTTCTATTATGGTAACTGATGGACCACATGGGCTTAGAAAACAAGCAGAGGGAGCAGATCACTTAGGGATTTATAACAGTATTCCATCGACCTGTTTCCCATCAGCAGTAGGGTTAGCGAGTACATGGAATAAAGAATTAATAAATCAAGTAGGAGTTGCATTAGGAGAGGAATGTCAGGCTGAAAATGTAGGTGTTCTCCTTGGACCAGGTGCAAACATAAAACGTTCGCCGCTATGCGGAAGAAACTTTGAGTACTTTTCAGAGGACCCATATTTATCATCACAAATGGCTGCAAACCATGTGAAAGGCGTACAGAGCCAAGGGATTGGAACGTCATTAAAACATTTCGCTGCTAATAATCAGGAGCATCGCAGAATGTCTGTAGATGCAATTGTTGATGAAAGAACATTGCGTGAAATCTATCTTGCTAGCTTTGAAGATGTCATTAAGGAAGCACAGCCTTGGACAGTAATGAGCGCTTACAACAAGATAAATGGTGAATACGCTTCGGAAAATTACTATTTATTAAATGATATTTTAAAAGATGAATGGGGATTTGAAGGTTTTGTCGTTTCTGATTGGGGTGCAGTAAATGAGCGTGTTGAAGGTTTAGCTAACGGTTTGGAGTTAGAAATGCCTTCAAGCTTTGGAAGTGGTGAGAAGAAAATTGTCGACGCAGTTAACTGTGGTGAGCTATCTGTAGAAAAGCTTGATCAAGCTGTAGAGCGAGTACTTTACATTATTTTTAAAGCTTATGATAACCAATTAGAAAACGCTGTGTATAGTAAGGACGCGCATCATCAGCTTGCTAGAGAAGTTGCAAGTGAAAGTATGGTTATGTTGCAAAATGAAGATTCCATTCTTCCGCTGAAAAAAGAGGGAACGGTAGCGGTAATTGGAGAATTTGCAAAGCAACCACGTTATCAAGGCGGTGGAAGCTCTCATATTAATCCAACAAAACTTGAGAGTATTCTTGAAGAAATTGAAACTGTATCAGGCGAAAAAACGAATATACTATTTGCTCAAGGTTATGATCTTGCTAGCGATGATATAGATGAAAACATGATTAATGAAGCAAAAAAGATTGCAGAAAGCGCAGATACAGTGGTTCTTTTTGTTGGACTTCCAGATCGTTATGAGTCAGAAGGTTTTGATCGAAAGCATTTACAAATGCCAGAAAATCACGTTCAATTAATTGAGGCTATTGCTGAAGTTCAAAGTAATATCGTTGTAGTTTTAAGTAACGGAGCACCGATTGAAATGCCATGGATAGGTAAAGTAAAAGGAATACTTGAAGGCTATTTAGGTGGGCAAGCATTAGGCGGAGCAATTGCTGATTTGTTATTTGGTGATGCGAATCCAAGTGGGAAATTAGCAGAAACATTCCCGAAAGTTTTAAGCGATAATCCTTCTTACTTAAACTTCCCTGGTGAAGGTGACAAAGTGGAATACAAAGAAGGTGTTTTCGTCGGATACCGTTATTACGATAAGAAAAATATTGAACCATTGTTTCCATTTGGTTTTGGGTTAAGCTATACAAACTTTGAGTATAGTAATCTTTCAGTAGATAAGAAAGAAATAAAGGATACGGAGACAGTTTCTGTCACTGTAAACGTGAAAAATATTGGTAGTACGGTAGGGAAAGAAATTGTTCAACTCTATATAAAAGATGTTGAAAGTACTATGATTCGTCCTGAAAAAGAATTAAAAGGATTTGAAAAAGTAGAATTGCAGCCGGGAGAAGAAAAAACGGTTAACTTTACTTTAAATAAAAGATCATTTGCTTATTATAATGTTGAATTGAAGGACTGGCATGTTGAAACAGGTGAATTTGAGATTTTAGTAGGTAAGTCTTCAAGAGAGATCGTTTTACAAGATAACATGCATGTTCAATCAACGACTATAATTCGAAAACCAGTGCATCGTAATACTTTACTTGGGGACATATTTGCGGACCCAATTTTAGCACCAATCGCAAAAGGGCTTATGGAAAAAGCATTAAAAGATAGCCCGTTTGCTAGTATGGCTGAAGGGGATAGTGATACATCTGAAATGATGGAGGCTATGCTAAACTATATGCCGTTACGAGCGTTAGTGAATTTTAGCGCAGGTGCTTTTACAGAGGAAATGTTGAGTGAAATCATTGGGATATTGAACGATGCGCAGATGAATTAATAAGCGGTGAATGCAAGGAAGTTAGTCGGGAGATAATGGTCCGTAAATGCCCGATTGGTTTGGGCTAATAATCAGTAGGGATGGACAAAATTCCACTGATTAAAGTTTTACTTTATACATTTGAACATTCTTTGGTGAATTTTATTTCATTGTAGGACGTTTCTCCAATATGCAAAAAAGGTAAATGAGAGCTAGAATCTCATTTACCTTTTTTTGTGATTATTTTGCTAATGTAGAATGATATGCGTGTCTATCCTCTTTAATCATCACTTATAAATATGAGCGATGAGCTGGCCATGAACCTTGGAGTTTACGAAGTTGTATAATTTGTCCTGTATGATAAGCATCGTGCAAAAGGATATTCAAATATTGTTGCCAAACTGGTAGAGAAGGACTTGGTTGATCCAGTGCTGCTTCTTGAAGGGATGTTAATGAAGATTGTAAGGCATCATGTACTTGAAGCGTTCGCTTCACTGTTTGCTGCCAAGCATCCTCATCATTAGGTCCACCTTGGACAAACGTGTCATCATTATTTTGTGGAGCAACAAATGTGTCATCTTGATGTAAGCGGGAAAGTAAGCGCTCTTTAAAGGTTAGTAAATGGTTTGCATTTTCCCAAATCGTATTACTGGACTTTCCTTCTGGTTGCCAACATGCTTGTGCAGCGGTAAGATTCTTTAACGCCTCTGATATCGGTGGGTACCATTCTTCATCGTAAAAAACTTGTTTGACTCCATTTTGTAATATTTCTTTTTTACCCATTCGTATAGCCTCCTTAACTATGAGATAGACCAACAATAAGTGTTAGAGAAATTAGGTAGAAACGTACCTACTTATCATCTGATTGATATTTTGAAGTTTCTAAAGGAACTATATGACGCCGTTGTAGCAATTGCAGAAATAAACTTATGCTTTCTAAATCATTTTTCTTACTGCAATAAATTCTCCTTTCTCTTCAAGAAACCTGCCTCATAGTTGAGCAAGAAAATCAACTGCAAATTAAATTTAAAAATTCTAAAAATATAGAAGGTATAATTCGATGGATATAGAATTTAATATATAGCAAATAAGGAGGGGATGAAATGGAAGTTTTTCATGTAACGAGTAGAAAGAGGGAAACATACAACGTTCAAATGAAGTATTCGATACTTTTCGAATGTGCACTTGGCATTGCGGCAATTACTCATAAGAGGTTAATCGACACGCTTGAAAAGACTCAAAGTGAATGGGAGGAAACAAGGAAATCTTTACCTCATGAAATGATAGAGCATTTACAATTTGTTGAGGAGCACAATACATGGAAAGCGTTGCTACAGTTACTGTATGATGGAGATTTTACGGACTTATCTCAGTTTGCTCACAATATCAATTCGCTATCAGAATTAGATTTTAAATATGTATGCTTACCATTTTTAGGAGAAATCCATCAAGAAAAGAGACGTTTAGCAGCTAGCGGAGAAGTTTCAGCAGCACAAGAACTAATGGAATTAACACAGGAACATCAATTTTTCTCTGCGTATATTGAGTTTATATGTAATACAGATATGCAATTATTAAAAGGGCATTTAATCGCTGTTATGACAGGATGGTATGAGAGTGTTATTAAGAAAGAGGAAGAGCAACTACTTTCTATACTAGAGCGAGATTATGAAGCGAAAAATGAAATGAATAAAAAGATGAAACCGGAAGAGTTTGTCGAGTGGGCAACAGGTGGAGTTATATATATGCCAGAACCAAGTGTGCATCATGTACTTCTTATCCCGCAAATCACATACAGACCGTGGAACATAGAAGCAGATATTGAAGACACGAAAGTATTTCATTATCCGGTTGCAAACGAAAGTATACATCCTGAAGATCCGTATGAACCGAATTATTTTTTAGTTCAAAAACATAAGGCTCTTGGGGATGAAGCGAGATTACGAATTGTAAAAATGTTGTTTGAAAAAGAACGTACATTGCAGGAAATTACAGAAAGACTGCAACTTGGTAAATCGACAGTACATCATCATTTGAAGCTACTACGTTCAGCGAAGCTGGTTGATATACGCGAAGGGAAATATGTATTGAGAAAGAAAGCAGTGCAGTCGTTAGCGAAAGAATTAGAAGTGTTTTTGAATAGATAATTTACAACGAGAATGTACATAAAGGGAGGAATTTAATAGAAAAGTTGGTGTGTTAAATTGAAAAATGTATTGAAAAATCGTTCGTTCTTTTTTATGTGGATTGGTAGTGCGATTTCAGAATTAGGCGGGGCTTTTGGAACGTTATGTAATTCAATTCTTGTATATGAGTTAACAGGATCGAAAACAGCATTAAGTAGTATGTGGTTATTATATTTTATCCCGTCACTCATACTGCAACTAATAAGTGGACCATTTATTGATAAATGGAGCCGAAAGTGGATTATGATTTTTTCGCAATGGATGAGGGCCTCTGTTTTCATACTGCCTTTAGTAATGCTAGTTACTAACAGCGTAGAAGTTTGGCACGTTTACGTTGTTCAAATTATAGTAGGGCTCATTACGCCGCTATATACACCTGCAAGTCAAGCGATCACACCTACCGTTGTAAGTAAAGAGCATCTTCAAGACGCAAATGCGTATATCGATGGAATGACTCGTCTTATGATGTTTCTTGGCCCAGTAATAGGTGGTATTTTCATTAAGATTGTTGGAATTGAACTTACACTATCTTTCGTATGTATTTGTTTATTTATAAGTGGAGGATTGTTATTTTTCATAAAAGAAAAAGGGTAAAACAAGAACTGAGAAAAACGTGGCTAGAACAGTTTTTTCACGGTTTTACATACTTTTTCACAAAACCAATAATCGTTTGGCTCGGTATATTTCTTACTTTTGTGCAATTTGGGGTTGGGGTAACGATGGTTACAAATCTTCCTTATATAAAAGATGAGCTGTCAGCGGGGTATGCGGAGTATGGCTATTTCATGGCAGGTTTCCCACTTGGCTATGTAGTTGGATCTATACTAGTCGGAAAAGTAACATATAAAAGCCGGCGTATACTTATGCTTGGAGGATTGTTTATAGGAGGGCTCACATACATTTCTCTAGGGTTCAATCATAGTATAGTAATTGCGGTGTTCATTGAAGTAATTGCAGGGATTTGTATTGCATTTTTTAACGTTCATAACACGACAATATGCCAACAAGCCGTTCCAAATCATATGATAGGAAAAGTATTTTCAGTGCGACTATTTTTCATACGATCAGCTATGCCATTAGGTGTGTTTCTAGGGGGAATACTGAGTGAAATGTGGGGAGTAAGAGTATTATACTTTATCATCGGTTCGATTATATGTGTCACTTCTTTAATAGGGATATTGCTACCGTATTTTAAATTTTTAGATGAGTCGATCGAGGAGAAGTCAGCATAATTCTAAAAATCAGAAACTTTTTAATTGAAAATAATTATCATAATCAATTATAATGGGAGAATACTAGTATTCGTATTACAAAGAGGGAGTGGAATATATGTTTATCGAAACAAAGACATTTACAGTAAAAGAAGGTACATCTAATATAGTTGTAGAACGTTTCACTGGAGAAGGTATTATTGAAAAATTTGAAGGCTTCGTCGACTTAAGTGTTCTTGTGAAAAAAGTTAGACGCGGAGACGAAGAAGTTGTAGTTATGATTCGCTGGGAATCGGAAGAAGCATGGAAGAACTGGGAAACGAGTGAAGAGCACTTAGCTGGACATAGGACGGGCCGCGGTAAGCCAAAACCAGATCATATCATTAAGGTTGAGCATGGAGTTTATTATGTGAAATCATCAAAATCGGCTTATCAACAGTCGTAAAAATATAAGCAGAGGATACATGTTGTAGAAGCTCACATGTATCCTCTTTTTTAGTACTGGAGGGATGTAAATGAAAGAAAATCTTTCATTCATTACATATGAAAAACATAAAAAATTGGTACAAACAATATTAAATGAAAGTTTATCTATGTATAAGGTAAAGGGATTAATGCTCATCGGATCTATCGCAAGAGGTGACGCATACCCCGAATCCGATTTAGACTTATATGTTCTCTTAGAGAATGGGCAAAAGAAAGATTTTCATTCTGAAATGAGAGAGGGTATTTTAATTGAATATAAGTATGCAGATTTTAATCAAGTTCAATTAAATTTTAACAACAATCCAATGGAACTATATTCTTTTTTAGAAGGGGAAATTTTATTTGATAGTAACGGTGAGTTGAGAAGGTTAAAGGAAATAGCTCAACATAAATATGAAAATTATTGTGTTTCTAGTGATAAAGTAAAGGGTATTTCTCATTGGTTAAATAGTTCACTAATAAAAATTCAATCTGCATTGAAAGTAAATGATGAGCTAAAAGCTTCCTACATAATTCATACATCAACTTGGACCATTATAGAAGGAATATGGGCTATTAATAATAATCCAGCACCTCCAGCGGGATCTGTTTTGAAGTATATGCAGACGCTATCTAATAGACCAAGTAATTTTGATGAGTTGATTAATAAAGTGTTTTTAGGGGATACGACAGAGCGGATTTCTTCAGCAGTTTTCTTGATTGAGTGGGTTTTACTCAACTTGGAGAATAGATAGTATGACTATTATAATTGTCAACTTTTATAGGTAAATCGATATTCCGTGTCGAATTGTTCATATAATTCCATTAACTGTATTCTAAATGTTGCATTTTAAAAAACGTTCTAGACTATAGGGAAAAGTATTAGACTATTAAAAAATAGTCTTAGACTGAACACTTGAATACCTTTCTTTAAACATTTAAGTGTTATCAATATGAGTCTATATAATTTCTGTTTAAAGGGAGATGAGTGGATGAGGTTGAATCATTTGAATCTTTGTGTTGAGGATTTATCAGAAGCTAGACATTTCTTTGAAACATTTTTTGATTTTCAATTTTTGGAACAAAAGGGAAAGGCACTTGTAGTGATGAGTGATGAGAGTGGATTTATACTCGTGTTAAGTGATCCAAAAGCATTCAAGGAGAAAAACGACGTTACATATCCTGAAGCTTTTCATATTGGTTTTTTGGTGGAAACTTCAAGTGAAGTTGATCAAGCATATAATCGTTTAGTAGCTGGGGGCATTGAAATTGAAAAGGAACCTTATGCAATGAGAGGTAGTAGTTATGGTTTTTATTTTACAATATTTAATGGCTTATTAATTGAAGTTTCTTGCCTTGATTATAGAGATGGTAAGAAAGTTTCAAAACTTAATGGCACTCATCAAGAGTAATTGTTTGTAGGTGTATATATAGCCTCTTACCCGGTTTGGGAAGGGGCTTGTTACCATTTAATAGAACACTAAAGTAAAAGAGGAGCGTCATTTAGTCAGAAATTCGACTTATGAGACAACACCTTTATTTTTTAATCTAACTGAATTTCAAATTCAAGCACAGTTTGGTATTTCATAGGCATATTTCGGTATTTGAATTGTAAGCTTATTCCATATGGATTATCAGGAAGGGCAGGAGATACAACGAAATGGTGGCTCATATGTCCATCCGTACCACCACCACCACCTTCTGACCAGCAATCGTATGTATCATCTATTGATAATTGAAAGAAGCTATGAGGCTTATCTTCATTAAAAACTTCATTCGTTGAATCCCAATCGCTATATAAATAAACTATACTAGCATTAGAATACTGACGAATAAAGGTCACGGTATACATGATGCCTTTATGTTCATACGTTTTAAAAACAGGTATATGTTTTTGAAACTTAGCCGGTTCAACCCGAGGTTTAAATTCTTCTTCGTCCATCATAGAGGAGAATAATGAATTTAAATAGTCTGGGTAAAATCCATATTGCTTTGCCCAATTATAAATTGCTTCATCGGGCGGAAAACCAGGATTTCCATTCGAAAGCTCTTTTCGTTCTTTTAATAAAGAACAAATTTTTTCATCAATAGAAGATAAGTGTTCATCGTAATGATCAGTAGGGCGTTCAAAAGACATGTGGTGCATAATCATTCCTCCTTTTCTAATAGTTTAACAAAAAATGACAGACTACTGTATTACATAGTCTGTCATTTTTATTTTAATTTTTCACATCATTATACAATTCCAAAGCCTCTTTCACACTCAACCCGTTTTTCACAATACCATGTATCGCTTGTATCATCGCAGCTGGGTGTTCAGATTGCCATATGTTTCGGCCCATATCTACGCCAATTGCGCCTTCTTGCAGTGCATTATACGTAATGTTTAATGCGTCTTCGATTGAATCTAGTTTCGGTCCGCCGGCGATGACGACTGGGGCAGGGCATGTGCTCGTTATTTTTTCGAATCCTTCGCAGTAGTACGTTTTAATAATGTCAGCTCCCATTTCAACACATACGCGGGAGGCGAGTGCTAGAAAGCGAGCTTCACGTTTTTGTAGTTCTTTCGCAACGGCGGTAATACCGAGTACTGGCAGGCCGTAATCGTGAGCCTCAGATACTACATTTGCGAGATTTGAAACGGTTTGTGTTTCATAGTCTGATCCTACAAAGACAGAAACGCCGACGCCAATTGCGTTTTGTTTTACTGCTTCTTTCACAGGTGTAACAATTGTTTCATTAGCTAAATCTTTACCGACGACGGTTGCACCGCCTGATACACGCATAACCATCGGTGTGTTGCAGTTTTCAGGTATACAGGAGCTGAGTACACCTCGTGTTAAAAAGAGGGAGTCTGTATAAGGAAGCAAGTTTTTAACTGTTTCTAACGGTTGTTCTAGTCCATGAATTGGTCCTAAAAAGTAGCCGTGATCTATCGCTAACATAACTGCTCTGCCATCAGGTAAAATTGTGTTTAATCGATTTTTAAATCCCCAAGTCATTAGGAATCACTCCTTCGTTAATGTTGGATTTTCAGTTTGTACTGTATCTTTATTTGGTAAATGTGGTGATTTTATAAAAACAGCTTTAAAAGGTTTGTCAGAATGGTTAATAAGATAGTGAGATTCATGAGGGCGAATTTGCAAGACATCACCTTGTTTGATTGGAACTCTTTCGTTATTCACATAGAAATCTATTTCGCCTTCTAACGCATAGAAGACTTCTTCGCACGTTGTATGATAATGATTTTGAAACTCTTGCCCAGGCTGAATAACGACAAGCCCAAGATCAATATTCGGACCTTGTATTAAATATTTCGGGCCGTTATCACCGAAGCGATAGGAGAAGTCATTTTCATTCGCTTTTAACATACATTTCACTCCTTTATGTAATGTGTTACAGTGCACCAGGCGCAATCCACATATGTGAGGTGAGCCCTTTATCGGCTAAAGCGAGCTGACTGTTATACACAGTTTTCCATGTTTCATAGAATTCCTTATATAGTTCATGATTTTCAGTGACTGGCTCAAATGTTTTTTCCCACTGTACAAACTGTTCGGCAGTCTCTGCCATAGATGAATATATGCCAGCACCAATCCCAGCAGCAATTGCAGTTCCTAAAGCTGCTGCTTCTTTCACAACTGGTACTTTCACAGGAATTCCGAGTACGTCTGAAAGAATTTGTGGCCATAGTTTTCCTTTAGCAGCACCGCCAGCAAAAACGACTTCGGAAGGGAATGTACCTGTGAGATTTTCAATTAGTTTTAAGTTGCCAAGTGTAACGAAGGCGGCATTCTCTTCAATCGCCCGGAACATTTCTTTCTTACCGCATTTGTCAGCCTCTAAGCTTAAATTTAAAAAAGAAGGTGCGGCATGCCGCCAAGAAATGTAGTTCATGACGTTTGAAAAAGTGGGGATAATCCCATGTGAACCTACAGGTACTTCGTTAGCTTGTTCTTCTAATAATTCATAAGCATCTATACCGAGTTTTTCAGCAAGTTTCTTTTCTTCTTGGCAAAAAGCATCTCGAAACCAGCGCATAACGAGACCTGGAAAAAAGGCGATCGTTTCATATTGCCAAAGGTTAGGAACGACATGGCAATTTACGCGAAGTGCCGCATTTGGATCAGTTTCTGATTTTGTTATATTTACTTCTTGCTGCCAAAAGCTACCTCCGCATATTAATGTTTGATTTGGCTTAACGACTCCAGTTCCGAGTGAAGCCATTTGAGCATCACCACCGCCAGCAACGACAGGAATTCCTTCATGTAATCCTGTTAATTCAGCACTGCGTTTTGTGATATTCCCGATAACTGTACCAGCTTCATTTACTTTTGGAGCAAAGGCTAGAGCAAGACCGCATTGCTCAGCAACAGAGTTATCCCAGGCTCTATTTTGTAAATCGAATATACCGGACGTACATCCGTTTGAAGGGTCAATTTGCAGTACACCACACAATTTATATAAAATCCAATCGTTTAACATCGTGAAAGAATGAATGTTTCTGTATACGTCTGGCTCATGTTTTTTAATCCAAAGTAAACGAGGTAATGCGCCTAACGAAAATGTTTGACCTGACCTTTTATATAAATCTTCTTCAAGTTGTGACCGGATTTGCTTTAGTTCACTAACTTCAGCTGATGCGCGGCCATCAACATTTGCACAAGCCCATATTTCTTGCCCGTTTTTATCGTATAAAACAAAGCCCTCACGCATGCTCGTTGCACTTATACCTTTAATAGAAGAGGGGGACGTATTAATTTTTTGAAGAACATCTTTCGTACACTCTTGAACGAGCTTCCAATTTTCTTTTACATCAAAATTCATAGAACCGGGATAACGAATATCTGATTTATGAATCCATTCTTTTTGACTAACAGCAAGTTGATTACCGTTTAAATCAAAAAGAACTGCTCGAATACTTCCTGTACCAGCATCGTAAGCTAATAGAGTAGACATTAAGATGCACCTTCCTTTCTTAATAAAGAGAGGGCAGTTTCTTCATCAGTAATTAATGTATGAATGAATTTTCCTTTTAAGGCGCCGTATATTGCATCTATCTTTTCTATACCGCCAGCTACACCAACGACATGCTTCATATTTTTAAGAACAGAGAGTGGTGTGCCGATAAGACGATTATGATGAGGAAGTTCTAATTGTTTTCCGGCAGTATTGTAAAATTGTCCTAAAATATCTCCGGCCCCGTTCTGACTACGTATATATGTCATTTCACGTAGTGTTAGTTTTTCTTCTTTCACAATTGTGGCGTCTTGAGATAAGCTGCCAATGCCAACTACTGCTGTATGCGCGAGTGAAGCGACGTGAAGCATATCTTTCACGCTCGGTTCTGATAGAATAATTTGCGTCATTTCGTTTGTAGATGTAAGAAAAGGGGTAGGAATAATATGAAGGTCGCCTTGCATGTAGTTTAAATAGCTTTGATTTCTTGGAATATAGTGGTTTACGCCTCCTGTAAGAGTAACGATTGAGAGATTCATAGAAGTTTCAAAATGAATGTTTTCTAGCATTTTACTAATCGTTTCGCCCCAGCCGATGCCGAGTAAATCCCTCTGTTGCAATTGAGTTTCTAAATATTGTGCGGCAGCTTTTCCGAGTGAATATGCATAATCTTCTGTTGGCGTTGGAATAACGAAAGCATCTTTTAGATGGAATTTTTTTATTAGGTCACGTTCAATACTTAAACAGTGCAAGCCAGAACCTTTAACGTGGAATGTAACTACGCCTTCCGTGCGCGCTTTATCTAACAACCGAACGACTTTATTTCTTGAAATGTGAAGAAGTGAAGCAATTTCTTGCTGGGTTAATTGATCTTTATAATAGTACCAAGCTACTTTTGTTAACAAATTGTCTTCAAAGTTGAGCTGTGACATACTCTTCATCCCTTTCAACAATTGACCACTGCTTAAACATATGTGTTCGTTATTTTGATTATTCCAGTTGAAGCGATAAATAGTCCGGTGAAAAAAGTGTTCTAGATATGAAAAAAGGAATATACAATGCTACAAAACAAGTAGAACAAAAAATCATTTTCTCAAAAAATGTTATGGATAAAGTGAAACTTTAATCAGTGGGGGTTTTGTTCATCCCCACTGATTATTAGCCTTCACCAATCGGGCATTTACTGGCAGTTTATCTCATACCTAACTTCTTTGCCCAAGCCGAATTTTTAGGTGGGAGTTTTACTGCCAGTTAATGCGGGATAAAGGTAGGTGACATCATGTGGAGAACGTGCCCTTATTACAAGTTACAAAAATGAGTAAATCTTTTTCAAATCAACTCGTATTAAAAGAAGTCAATTTACAATTAGAGCGCGGAGATATATACGCTTTAGTTGGAGGGAATGGTGCCGGGAAATCAACGTTAATGAAAATATTAACAGGTTTGTATTCATACGATTCTGGTAATATGTTTGTGAAAGGGCAAGTACAAAAGTTTTCAAACACAGCAGAAGCACATCAGCGTGGTATTTATTTAATTCCTCAAGAGCCGCTCATTTTTCCTCATATGACAATTGAAGAGAACATTTGTATCGGAATGAAAGCGAACAAGAAAAAACTGCGAAATAAAATTAATAAGTTGCTAGAAGAATTAGGGTGGAACATTCAACTTCATGATCTAGGGTTATCGTTATCTATTGCCCAGCAACAATTGGTAGAAATATTGAAAGGATTAATAAGGGAAGCTGAGATTCTTATTTTAGATGAGCCAACATCGACATTAACAACTCACGAAATTAAGAGTCTTTTTGTGTTGATAAAAAGCTTAAGAGAAAAAGGAATTGGCATGATATACATTACACATCGTTTTCCAGAAATCTTTGAAATTGCAAATAAAGTAGCGATTTTGCGTGATGGTATGATTGTTAGTCAGGGGAATGTTTCGAGTTATACAAATGACTTGCTAATGGAGGGGTTATTGCCGAAAGGTTCTAGACTTGAGGAGAAGAAAGAAATCGTGCATGAAGAAATAGAGCCTTCGGAAATAATATTAGATGTCACGAATGCGTCTAGTTACGTGTTTCAAAATGTATCATTAACTGTACATGCTGGAGAAGTTATTGGGATTGCAGGTATCGTCGGATCAGGTAGGACGGAATTAGCTGAATCAATATTTGGATTAATACCTTTGAAATCAGGTTCCGTCTTATTAGAGGGGAAATCCATTACGAAGTATTCAGTACATAAGAGAATAAAAGAAGGGATGGTGTATGTGCCGGAGGACCGGGCAGGGAATGGCATATTTTCAATTGCGTCTGTTAAGGAAAATATAACATCTGCATCTTTAAACCGTATGAGTAGCTTCTTTTTAAATAACAAAAAAGAAAGCGCTTTATCAGAGTTGTATATAAAACAGTTTAGAATTGTTGTCCCTCATATGAATGAGAAAATGACCTCTTTATCAGGTGGGAACCAACAGAAGGTCGTGCTAGCGAAATATCTTGCGTGTAATCCGAAAGTGATTATTCTTGATGAACCGACCCGCGGTATTGATGCGAAAGCAAGACTAGAAGTATACGAAACGATACAAAGTTTGAAGAGAGAGGGACTTGCGATCATATTAATTTCTTCAGATGTAGAAGAGATTGTTCAATTAGCGAATCGGGTATATGTGATGAGAAACGGAGAATTCGTCGCTCATTTAGAAAAGAAGGAAATTTGTATTAATGAAGTTACACGCCTTGCGTACGGAGGAAAGGGAGGTGTAACGGAGTGAAACGGGTATTTAAAATGCATGAGACGTCTATTATTATTTTATTAATTCTTTATATAGTCTTCGTTGGAATAATGAATCCTAGTTTTATTCAGTTTAGTTCATTATCTTTAATGCTGAAATCAAGCGTTATTTTAGTTGTTTTGGCAATTGGTCAATCTTTCGTATTATTTACGAAAAATATAGATGTATCAGTAGGATCTATTATGGGCTTAAGCGCTGCGGTTTGCGGGATGTTGTTAACAGATGGATACAGTGCCTTTATTTCAATATTTGCGGCAATTATACTTGGTGCTCTTATTGGTATGGTAAACGGAATTGGCGTTACGAAATTTCGAGTGCCAGCTATCATTATGACATTAGGAATGCTTGGGATTATTAGAGGTGCAATGTTAATATTTACGGGCGGAAAGTGGATTGAAGATATTCCGAATGAGTATAAACAAATTTCTTCTATTATGATGCTCGGTATTCCGGTAACCGTATGGACCGTTCTTATCATATTGCTACTACTATATTTCTTTTTAATGAAAGTACAAATTGGAAGATATTTTTATGCGGTAGGTGATAATGAAGATGGTGCAAGGCTTATTGGAATACATGTAGATAAAGTGAAAATATACGCGTTTATCATATCAGGCATAAGTGCTGGGCTCGCTGGATGCATATTCGTAATGAACATTGGGTTCGTTCCAAATCAAACAGGTACAGGGATAGAATTGCAAGTGATCGCCGCTGCTGTTTTAGGTGGTATTCATTTAAAAGGAGGAACAGGTTCTATATTTGGAGCGGCATTAGGTGCATTCTTTTTAGAAGTGATAAGCAGTTCACTCGTCTTTTTAAAAATACCTGCATTTTGGAATAGTGCAATTTCAGGATTTTTACTTTTACTCATCATTGTATTAGATAGTGTCTTAAAAAAATGGAAGAAACTCCGGCAATTACAAGAAAGGAAGGTGAATCTATGAGGGTAATACGAAGTTTGTATAGATGGGAAGGGGTTCTTCTCTTATTGCTTCTCGTAGAATTCATTTTCTTTAGTTTCATAAATAGTGATTTCTTAAACATTAGTAACCTCCTTTTTAGCATGAACGATTTCCTCATTATTTCAATTGCGGCTATTCCGATGACATTTGTCATTGTAACTGGCGGAATTGATATATCAGTAGGATCTATTATGGGGCTTACTTCGATTCTTATCGGCGTACTTTGGATGAATGGCATGCCTATACTGTTGGCAGTTATCATTGCGCTTGTAGTAAGTTGTATAGCCGGTGGATTAAATGGACTTATTATAAAAATGACAGATGTAGAACCTCTTGTAGTTACACTTGGAACGATGTTTTTATATGCAGGAATCGCCCTTGTTATTTCAGGTGGTTCGGGGGCAGCGGGCTATGAAGGAATTAGTGGTTTACCAGATTCGTATGTGCAACTGGCAAATGGTAGTTTTATCGGTATACCTAATTTATTATGGCTCCTTGTCATTTTAACGATAGTATTTACGATATTGTTTCACCATACAACATACGGTCGTCGCGCAAAACTAACTGGTGCAAATGAAAGTACGGCGAAATACTCCGGGATTCGAACGAAGAAAGTAGTGATTATTGCATACGTACTTTCTGGGTTAGGAGGTGGATTAGGAGGAGCTTTCTTAACAGCGTATTTCGGTTCTGCTCGTGCTGATATTGGGAGTGAAACGATTTTGCCAGTTATTACGGCAGTTGTTTTAGGGGGAACACTTATTACGGGCGGAAAAGGGAGTATTATTGGGACAGTACTAGCGAGTATTTTTATAGGACTTATGCAGTACGGTTTGCAAATGACTGGCTTAACGAATGAACAATCCAATGTAGTAATTGGTATTATCCTTATTCTTTCAGTTATTATGAGACATTTCAAATTACATCAATTCTTAGCGGGGAAAAGACGGAATTTGCATAAGGGGGAAATGTCATAATGAGAAAACTAGGGATTGTTATTATTATGTGTATTTGTTTAATCGGTTTAATCGCTTGCTCTAGCCAAACGGCAGATAAGAAAAAAGCAGACGATGTGAAATTTGCGTTCATTCCGAAATTAACAGGAGTGGGCTTCTTCACATCAGGCGGTGAAGGTGCAAAAGAGATGGGGGATAAGTTAGGTGTACAAGTGAAGTATGATGGACCATCTGAGGCGAGTGTATCAGGACAAGTAAAATATATAAACAATTTCATTAATCAAAACTACGATGCAATTATGGTTTCATCTACGTCAGTTGATGGTCTCTCGCAATCACTGCAACGTGCAAAGAAAAAGGGGATGACTGTATTAACGTGGGATTCTGATGTGAATCCGAAAGACCGTTCGTTTTATATTAGCCAAGGTACACCAAATCAACTTGCAAATTTATTAATAGAAATGACATCTAAGCAAATTGGAGATAAAGGGAAGGTCGCATTCTTTTATTCAAGCCCAACTGTAACAGATCAAAACCAATGGGTAACGAAGGCGAAAGAGATTATAAAAGAGAAATACCCGAACTGGGAAATTGTAACGACGCAATATGGTGAAAATAATGCACAAAAATCTTTATCAGTAGGGGAGAGTATTTTAAAAACGTATCCGGATATTAACGCAGTCATTTGTCCAGATGCAACGGCACTTCCAGCGATGGCGCAAGCTGCTGAAAATTTGAAAATGGATAAAAAAGTAGTCGTAACTGGGTTTTCAACGCCGAACGTTATGCGTGATTATGTAAAACGAGGAACAGTAGAGCAATTTGGTTTATGGGATGTTAAACAGCAAGGTGCACTCGCAACGTATGTCGCAAATGAAATTGTTGTAAAAGGGAAGAAGTTAAAAGTAGGGGATAGCTTTGAAGTAAAAGGAATCGGAAAAGTGAAAGTAGAACCAAACTCTATTCAAGGGTATGACTATGAGGCAGAAGGAAATGGTATTATCGTATTACCTGAACGAGTTGTATTTACAAAGGATAATATTGATAAGTATAATTTCTAGTAGAAAATAAAAACGTCCGAATATATCGGACGTTTTTATTATGTCGTTTTTTAATCTATCAGTTAATTGTGAACAGCTTCTTTTTCATTTAACCCAAGTGTGCGTCCTGTTGAAGCGTGAAGATCTTGGAACAATCTTGGATTTTCAGTTAGCGAAATGCCATAAGAAGGGATCATTTCTTTTATTTTTTCTTCCCATTCTACCATGCGGCCTGGGAAGCATTTTTCTAATACTTCAAGCATAACGTGAACAGCAGTAGAAGCACCTGGAGAAGCGCCAAGTAACGCAGCGATTGATCCGTCAGAGGCACTAACAACTTCTGTACCAAATTGCAGTGTTCCTTTACCACCTGCATCAGTATCTTTTATTACTTGCACACGTTGACCAGCAACTACAATATCCCAATCTTCACTTTTCGCGTTCGGAATAAACTCACGTAATTCTTCCATACGCTTTTCATGTGATAGCATAACTTGTTGGATTAAGTATTTTGTTAATCCCATTTCTTTTACACCAGCTGCTAACATCGTTAAGACGTTATTCGGTTTTACAGAACCGATTAAGTCAAGATTTGAACCAGTTTTTAAGAATTTAGGTGAGAATCCAGCGAACGGTCCGAACAGTAAAGCTTTTTTATTGTCTATATATCTCGTATCAAGGTGAGGTACAGACATTGGCGGAGCACCAACTTTAGCTTTTCCGTATACTTTTGCATGGTGCTGCTCTACAACTTTTTGGTTTTTACATACCATAAATAGTCCACTTACTGGGAATCCTCCAATATGTTTTGATTCAGGAATACCAGTTTTCTGAAGTAGAGGTAGACTACCGCCACCGCCGCCGATAAAGACGAATTTTGCAGTATGGTGTTCGATTTTACCACTATTCATATCATGTACTTTCACTTCCCACAAACCGTTCTTCGTACGTTTAATATTTTCGACACTATGTTTGTAGTTTAGCTCGACATTTTTAGTTTTTAAGTAATCAAACAACATGCGTGTTAACGCACCAAAGTTAACATCTGTTCCAGAATCAATTTTCGTTGCAGCCATTGATTCATTAGAGTTACGACCTTCCATAATAAGTGGAAGCCATTTTTTTAATGTATCAGGAGCGTCAGAAAATTCCATTCCTTGGAATAGAGGATTTTTTGAAAGCGCTTCAAAACGATTTTTTAGAAACTCGACATTTTTTTCTCCTTGCACCAAACTCATATGAGGTAGTGGCATAATAAAATCTTGTGGATTACGAATTAAGTTTTCTTAACAAGATACGCCCAAAATTGTCTTGAAAGTTGAAATTGCTCATTTACTTTTACAGCTTTACCAATATCTATAGACCCGTCAGATTTTTCGGATGTATAGTTAAGCTCACATAGCGCAGAATGTCCTGTACCAGCATTATTCCATTCGTTAGAACTTTCTTCTCCGGCATTTGCGAGTTTTTCAAATACTTTAATTTCCCATTCAGGTGCCAATTCTTTAAGTAATGATCCTAACGTTGCGCTCATGATTCCAGCGCCAATTAAGATAACGTCTGTTTTTTGCTGCATGTTGCTCATGATAATCTCTCCATCCCCCTATATTGGCAAAAAAAGAGTAGGTGTTTTTATATCTAAGCCGTAAAAAGAAAACACCACCTAGGCCCCACCTAGGTATTTACCTTTTTTGTCTCAATTATATAACCATCTCATACT
>NZ_ALBR01000028.1:0-13979 GCF_002081505.1 Bacillus sp. CDB3
TCTAACTAATTATAACTAACTACTTCTATAACTTCTACTTATTAATAATTAATTAAGACGTAAATAAATCCTAGTGTTATCTGATAATTTTAAACATTTTAACGCTTTATTTTGCAGAATTCTTCTGTCATAAGGGTAAAAAGCATTGTAGTAAAGCGGAATTTGGAGAAGAATTCCAGTTTGATGTTATCTCAAAAAAACTTACTAATATTTTTATTTCTATATTTTATCTTTGGAAATTTGAAAAAATAGAGTAAATAACAAATTAATGATAAGATTATTCTGAAAATAAAACAGGAGGGATACCAATGTTTATAAAAGAACAAATTGCAAACTTATTTCGAAATTTTTCTGTGAATGAATGTAAAGGATCAAGTGATTTATACGAATATTTATCAATAAAAATTTCTGAAGATGAGGAAGTTCTTACGTTAGCTTCCTACGCACAACATGGTCAACCAGTCCCAAACTTATTATTAGGTGCAGTCCATTATTTATTGTTAAAAGGAAAAGAGCATACTTTAAAAAGGTATTATCATAGTTTAGTTGAAAATGCTGATACAAATTTTGAGAATGCCTTTCAACAATTTAAAAATTTTTGCCACGTAAATCGAGAAGAAATTATCTCTTTATTACAAACGAAACTCGTTCAAACGAATGAAGTAAGACGATGTGCCTATTTATACCCAAGTTTCTGTCACATATTTAATAAAGTGAACAAACCATTAACTTTAATAGAAATTGGTACAAGTGCGGGATTACAACTGTTTTGGGATCAATATCGATATTCATATGGAACGGAAGAAGTGTATGGAAATAGACAATCAAATGTTCATTTAAAATCAGAAATAATAGGGGAGAAGAAGCCCTCCTTTTTAAAACAAAGTCCACCTGTTATGGAAAGAATCGGACTAGATTTACATGTGAACAATTTAAATGATGAAGAAGATTATTTATGGTTACGTGCGCTAATTTGGCCAGAACATGAAGAAAGGCTTGAAAAGTTTGATCAAGCAGCAGCTCTCGTAAAAGAAAAATCAGTAAAATTAATAGAAGGAGACGGTGTAGCACTTCTACCAGCCGTTGCAGATCAAATCAGCGAAGATACTGTAATTTGCATTTTCCATACACACGTCGCAAATCAAATGCCTGAGCAAGTAAAATATAAGTTAGAAAAACAAATTAAAGAAATTGGTGCAAAACGTGATGTATTCCACCTATATAACAACATGTGGGACCGGGAACTTCATATTGATTATTATATTAACGGAAACGAATATTGTGAAACGGTTGGGGAGACGGAAGGGCATGGGAAATGGTTTAGTTGGGGGCTTGGGGATGAGTCGCTTTGTTAATGTAATCCTATAGGATGGGGACCTTTTGTTTTAGAATTTAAATTTTTGGATTAATATGATAATATTTTGTGGTAAGTTGTATATAAGGATAAAATAAAAAGGATGATAAGCATGCAAAAGAGACCAGAAGCAAATGAATATAATCCGTATTATTCAGCGTACATAAACTTAATACCAGATGGAGATATCATACATATTCTAGAGCAACAAATGAAGGAAACGAATCTTTTATTGAAGGATATTTCTGATAGTGAGGGACATTTTAGATATGCTCCTAATAAATGGAGTATAAAAGAAGTAATCGGTCATATTGCGGATACTGAACGTATTATGGCGTATCGATTGCTTTCCATAGCAAGGGGCGAGACAGCAGAACTTCCTGGATATAACGATGATATGTATGTTCTTAGAGCAGCTTTTGATAAGCAATCTATGCGAGATCTTCTTGAGAATTTAACAGTTGTTCGCCAATCTACTATGTATTTGCTTAAAAGTTTAGATAAAGAAGCTTGGTTACAAAGGGGAACTGCGAACAATTCTGAAGTCACGGTTCTTGCATTAGCAAACATAATTGCTGGTCATGAGCTTCATCATCGTCAACTTATAAAAGAACGTTATTTGGGTTCTAAGGCATATCCAGCATGTTAAAATATGAAAATAAAAAGAGAATGATTCATAGGGAATTTATGAATTATTCTCTTTTTATTTTTCTGCGTATCAATGGAATTATAAATGTTTTTTTACAAGGTCTATTCCTTCTCGTTGATGCTAATAGGGGGCACTATACATGCCCATCAAGTTAAGGGTGGGTATTGGGGTTTGTGTAGCAATGGAACCAAATCACGCAATAAGCATTAGCGAACGTTAGAAATAGTGAAAATGCCACTTTTTCCTGTTAAAACGAGGTGATTTTAAATTTCAAATTTTTCTTTTACAACAGTCGCTAGTCCATCAATTGATTTACGTAAATCTGTTGCCCCTTGTGCAAGATATACTTTTTATATTGTGATTTCTGACAGCTTATTTATTAGTAAATTCATCGGGAGTCCAAGTAGAGATTTCATTTCCAGGTGCAGCAACTACAAGCCAATCCTCAAATTGGACCCCAGCTTGCCAGCATTCATAGTGATCATGAAAACCATTTACAAACATGATTTGTCCGTTCTCAAATGTTATAAATAAATGCGGAGATTCATTAGCAAGTTGTATGTCTGTAACTTTTTGTCTTCTTACTTCAAAAATTCTCTTATATTCTTCCTCCTCAGTATAATCGTCAAATTCCTCCTCATTAGATGGATATTTTTCAGGTGGAGTATTAAATAGACACCATTTCGATTCAATGTTGACATATAATTGCCCGTCATAATCAACGGTGGCTTCAAAATCTGTAAAATGAATCTTTATAGTTGCTGGAGAAATACCAAATTGCAATCCATCAACTTGTGCTCCTATGAAGAGATGTTTTAATACCTTTTCTGCATAAATTTTGTCTTCTTTTTTCATTATACGCATCCTCCTTTCTGTAAAATATATATTATATTTTTATTGTAATAAATAAATTTTTGTGTAAAATGAACCTTTTGTGTGAAACGGACGAATATAGTGTGAAAGATCATGAGAGGGGAACGTAATTTTGGATGAAGTAGAATTTAAAGAATGGCTATATAAAATGGAGTCCGGAGACCAAGAAGTCTTTCAAGTTATTTATGAATACACCTGTAAAGATATTTATAGAACAGTAGTATTTTTATTAGGGAATCAACACCAAGATGTAGACGATATAGTTAATGAAGTGTACATAAAAATGTGGAAGTCAGTAACGAATTATGATATGAACCGTTCATTTCGTTTTTGGTTACATGGTATCGTTGTAAAACAAGTGCAAGATTGGCGTCGTAAATCGTGGCGGCGATTTCGAATCTTTGAAAAGAAGAAAATGTATGAGCAAGACCGGTCATATATAATGGATGAGGGCATTTTACATAAAGAAACACGTAATGAATTAGTAGAAGTTGTACAAAAATTATCGTATAAACATCGTGAAGTCGTTATTATGCGTTACTTCCATGAATATAGCCTGGACGAAATTGCAGTGCTTCTTCAAATCCCTGTTGGCACAGTGAAATCTCGATTACATACAGCGTTAAAACGATTAAGAACAGAAATGGAGCATATGCCAGACATAAGGGAGGGAGAAGTAAATGGATTTTGAAAAATATATAACGAATGAATTGAAAAGAAAAGCGGGAACAATCGAACCAAATACTAATCTAGAAAATAAAGTACAAACCTCTTTTCATAAATACCAACAAATGAAAAACAAAGGGAAAACTTCTATGAAGAAAAAGTTATTACTTGGCTTTGTAGCTGCGGCTGTTCTTATCCCAACCGGTACTTTTGCGGGTACAACAATAATTGATCAAATTATAGGTACACCAGAAGAAGCGAAAAAAGATATGGGAATGTCAGAGGACGGTTATACAAGATTGATGGAAAGGACAGAAGTTGCTAAAAACTTATTTGCAAAAGAGGACTTGGAAAAATATGTAGAGCTATTACAAGAAACATATCATTTTTATAAGAAAGTTAGTGTCGTAGAGAACGGAGAAAGAAAACATACAGCTATAGGTAGTTTAAGTGCTGATGAAGAAAAAAGAGATAGTGAGGTAATGGAAGAACTAAACAAGTATGAGAAAAAAATAGATCAACATTTTACATATACATTTGAACAAGCCGAGCAAATAGCTGGTTTTCCAATAAAGCGTCCTAGCTATATTCCAAAAGACCATGTTCTTATTTCAGAAGAGGCAAAGGCAGATGCCACAATAGGAAAACCAAGACCTCTTATTACAATGAGATATGAAGATCGTAATGTGAAAAAAAAGCCATCTACATCAAACGCGGAATTAGGATTTACAATTCATCAATTAGAAATACATCAAGATGATAAAAAAGATTATTTTATTGAAGAACCGTTTGATAAAGCAACTGAAAAAGGACCAAATTTTTATAAAGACATTAAAACATATAAACTAAAAGGATACGATATTACATTTGGTGAGTATAAAGAGTCGAATGTACGGGCTATGAAAATAGTGGTACCAGCAAAGGAAGGAAGAAATGCATACCAAGTCTATATAAACGATAGTATGCTATCTAAAAAAGAGCTTGAGAAAGTTTTAATTTCAGTTGTTGAATAGATAATGAAATTTCAGAAAAATGAAAGTAAGTAGTTACTTTCATTTTTCTTTTGTGATAATATGTTAGTAATTACTTACTTACATATTGAATGGAGGAATAAAGATGGGGAAATTAACAGCACGAGAAAAAGTTATGGAAGCTGCTACTTTATTATTCGGTGAAAAGGGGTATACAGCGACAACAATTCGTGAAGTGGCGGAAAAAGCAGGGGTTAGCGAATTAACGATATTCCGTAACTTTAAAAATAAGGAAAACCTATTTAGAGAGAGTATTATTTTACGTACGACACCAGTGGCTTTGTTAGAGGAAATAGAAGAGCAATTTACTGGTAATTTACATAAGGACCTTACGAAAGTAGCAGAAACATATATTCAAATCAATTTGCCGAAGCTAAATTATATTTGGGCTGCGTTAATAGAATCAAGACAAAATAGTGAAATGAAAACATTACTGCATGAGTTGAATTCACATTTAGTGGATCATTTAGAAACTTATTTAAAGCAACTTGGAGAAAAGGGGCATATTTCCTCATGTAACTACCATTTAATAGCGAATATGTTTTACGGACAACTGTTTTTATACATTATGAATGTTAGTATAGCGGAAGAAGAAATTCAGTTAGATGAGTATATAGAGACATGTGTAAATTTATTTATGAATGGGATTTTAAATAAAGAAAACGAATAGGGGTGGGGGAATTGAGGAATACATTTGCATTAATTGCTTTAATTGCAGGTTTTTTTATGGCAATTTTAGATTCAAACATTGTAAATATCGCATTACCAGAAATGACAAAGACATTTCATACTTCATTTGATACCATTTCTTGGATTGCTAATAGTTATAATGTTGTCTTTGTATCGTGTTTATTAATTGCAGCACGTCTTGCGGACCAGTTGGGTCGCAAGAAGCTGTATATTATAGGTTTATTAGGGGTTTTCTATTAGTTCGTTTATGTGTGGTATTGCCACTTCGTTTCATACACTAGTAGTTTTTAGAGCATTGCAAGGGATTTCGGCCGCAATTATCGTACCAGTTGCTATGCCTCTTGGCCTTGAGTTAGTATCGAAAGAGAAACAAGGTATGATAGGCGGTATTATGGGGGCTTTCGGAGGGTTAGCGGCGGCAATTGGTCCTTCACTTGGTGGTGTTTTAACTGATAAATTGAATTGGAGTTGGGTATTTTTTATTAATGTCCCAGTTGGCATATTATCTTTAATCTTCGTGATTCTTTGTATTAAAGAATCGTATGATCATACTGCAAGCTCTAAAATAGATTGGGCGGGTATGATTACTTCTGCATCAGCACTATGCTTACTTGTATATGCACTCATACAAGTAAATACAAATCAATTAAGTATGTTAAGCTTAATTCTTCTTTTTATGCTCTCATTAATAAGTTTTATATTATTTTTCATTATCGAAAAGAAAAATAATAATCCCATGTTACCTTTAAAGTTGTTTTCATACATAGAGTTTTCAATTTCAAATCTTTCCTTATTTTTCGTTGGTATGGGATTAATGAACTTTTTATTTATACTTGCTTTTTATTTCGTTCAAGTAGAAAGTATGTCTGAACTACAGTCAGGCTTAATTATTAGTACTTTAGCAATTGTATCTATGGTTGTTACAGGGATAGTAACACCAATTGCAACGAAACGAGGTAGTGTATTAATAGGTAGTATAGGGATAATTGCTTTTATCATAGCCTCATATTTATTTAGTCATATAGATTCAAACTTTACTACATGGGATTATATATGGCGATTAGTGATCGTTGGAATTGGAACAGGGTGCACTTTAGCGCCGTATACAACAACTGCAGTTTTAAGTGTGCCGACGGAGAAAACAGGTGTTGCTTCAAGCGTATGTAATATCTCTAGAACGGTCGGAAGTATTGTAGGGGTAGCGATACTGGTCATGTTTTTGAATCATCAATTGTTAGTTGAAAAAGAAAAAGTAGATAGGGAAGCAATGACTGTAATTGAAAAAAGTAATTTAACAAATATAGAAAGAGAACAAGTGTTGCAAGCGATGAAAGGAATTGATAAAAATCAATACAGCATATTAAAGTCTGAAGAGGGCAACAAGTTATACGAGCAGATGAAGGAGCAACATAAACAAGGAATTGTATATAGTTTTAATAAAACATTTTTAATGGGTGCAGTTATTTTTACTTTAGCGCTCATTTGTAATGTAGTTGGTATGTATGTTAGTAGGAAAACAGGTACAATCTCGTTAAAAGGATAGTTTTATTGCATAATATTATTATGTAAACAAAATTAATGAATATACAACTTGTTAAATAGTTAATTATTTTTGATTTTTCAATGGCTGCATAAGTATGATGTTTGTAGGGGGGGGCGATCATATGAGTAAACACAAAAAAAATCATAGCGATTTCAGGCAGTATTAGGAAAGGATCATCCAACACAAACATATTAAAAACTTTAGCCGCATTTATTCCAGATGGAGTAGATTACACTATATATAAAGGAATAGAGGAACTTCCTCATTTTAATCCGGATGTAGATCGAGTGGGAGCACCGGTTGTTGTTCAAGAGTTTCGAAAGGCATTAAGCGAATCACATGCACTGATTATTTGTACACCGGAGTATGCAAAAGGTATACCAGGAGTTTTGAAAAATGCATTAGAATGGCTTGTGTCTTCAGCGGAACTATATAAAAAACCAGTGGCTATCATAACAGCTTCACCGTCAATTACTGGAGGGGATAAAGCACATGAATCTTTGCTACTTACACTAGGCATGTTAGATACAGTTGTCGTTCAAAATGGTTCGTTATTAATCCCGTCTGTGCGTACTAAATTTAGTGATGATGCAAAAGTTACAGATGAGGATACAAAGCAAGCTCTTATTTCTTTAATTCAAAGTATAGTAGACGAAATAAGGGAATAATGATTTGTTTTATAAAAAAGGCAATACTACTGGTAGTTTAAACGTAGTATTGCCTTTTCATTTTCTTTTGTTTGAAATTTTGTACTAACGATTAGGCAATCATGTCACCTATTTTAAGGTTTAGACAAAATATATATTAATTTAGGCTCTGGCTCGCGTCTTTTTTCGTCTTGGTCAAATAAATAACTAAGCTCAAGATTATTACGAGGAAGATTACGCTTGTTCCTACCGTACCGAGACCAAGGCCACCGGAATCGTGAGGCTGTGATAAATAATCGCCAAAAGAGGCGCCGAAAGGACGAGTTAAAATATAAGCGATCCAAAAGGCCAACACTGCATTTAATTTGAAGCGGTAGTAAGCGACGGTTACAGCCCCAATTAATGCAGCAAATATGAACGCTGAAATCCAGTAACCTAAGTTGAGACTCTCTGCTACGAGATCACCAGCTGCAGTACCTAAGGCGAAGGTGAACAGAATAGCCAACCAGTAGAATGCTTCTCGCTTTGTTGTGTAAATAGAGTGAATGGACAGTGTCTTCTCACTCACATACCAAGCAGAAAAAGTTGCCATTAGGGCAAGGGTGAAAACGATGGTGGTCGTCTCTAGAGCGACCCCGAAGTTGTCCGTAAGATTGTCGGTGACCAGGGTGCCAACAACACTAATCAGCAAGACAGTGAGCCAGTAAATCCCTGGAACATACTTCTTCAACCTAAACTGGAAGAACAGTGTGATGAACAAGAGAGCACTCATAACAAAGGTCGTTTTAGTCAAGCCAAAGTTCAGGTTTGTATTTAAGAAGTCTGCGCCTGTTTCGCCCACTGTAGTTGCCATGATTTTGATAATCCAGAAGAAAATCGTGACTTCTGGAACTTTGTTCAGCATCTGCCAGCCTCGTGATGAAACGGAAGCGACTTCATCAGAAATGGATGGATTTTCTCTATTCTTATCCTGATCCTTCTCATAATAGTTCATGTAGGATTCCTCCTTATTAGTTTTTTATGGCCAGCGCCAATTTATATACAGAGTGTAACTAATAAGAATGAGATTCAGATGAAATTTGGATGAAAAAATCATTAAAATAAGATGAAAAAAGAAATTTCTAAAGTGTCTTTTTTATTTAACAAATACAGTTAAAAAAGTATATCCTTTTTTGTTCGCGACATTGAAAATACAGCAAAATTGATACTCTTCATTTGATATCCTAAGTTGGTCGTTTTCTGCAAAATAATAGTTTGACATGGAGTCTATACAAGCATGACTCACATGCCAAGACCGTCATTATAACAAGTGTTTGGCGCTATTATACTGGTTTCTCGATGTTAAAGCATGTGTGACTTGTTGTTTGCACCACCTTGTTGTTTTGCAAACAACAAGGTGGTGACTAATCGATTAAGTTTCTTTTGTATTTAGGGGACATTAAGAATATCTTATGTATTTCTCATCAGATTTTAATATTTTTTTAGTAGTGTATACCTTGTATCCTACAAGGAAAGAGGAAGAAGACTATGCATGTACTACATTTTTTAAGTGAATATATAAAGCACCCAAGAACTGTAGGAGCAGTATTGTCAAGTTCTAAGCAACTTGCAAAACAAATGGTAGCCCCTATAAATTTTGAACAAGCAAAATGCATTATTGAGTATGGACCAGGAACTGGAGTGTTTACGGAACAGCTCATTCAACATAAACATAATGAAACAGTATTGTTAATCATTGAGAATAACGTACAGTTTTACCGTATACTTCAAGAGCGATATTCACACATGGAAAATGTGTACATTATTCATGACTCTGCCGAATATACGGAAAAGTATGTTCAACAATATAAAATTACCCAGGTGGATTATATTATTTCAGGATTGCCATTTACCAGTTTATCCCTTGATACCTCTACAAAGATATTACAGGTAACAAAAGAAGTATTAGGAGAAGAAGGGAAATTTATTACTTTCCAATATACACGCTTTAAACAACAATTTTTTCATTCATTTTTTGTAAATATTGAGGTGAAGAAAATAAACTGGAATATTCCACCGGCTTTCGTGTTCACTTGCTTTATGTAAGGTGATGGGGGAGGAGCGAAACCAAATCACTATCATGCAAAAGAAATGAATTATTTCCAACATAAAAAACGAACGATTTTCCCTGTGAAAATTACAGAAAGAATCGTTCGTTTTTTTGTGAGAAATACAAGCTATAACTTTCATTTTGGACTATTAAAAAGGCGGAATACTTTGCGGAAAGTTGAAAATATTTTTTGGGTCATATTTAGCCTTTACGTCCATTAACCGGTCAAAGTTACAGCTATAGTAAGCATCTGGCCAATCTTTAATGGAAAGGTCAGGTGTATTAACGTAAACGCCTTTTGTGTATGGTAGCATCGCTAATCGAAAATCTTCGGTCCATCGAATGCTTGCGGCAGCACCTTCTGCTTGATTCCAAGTGGCGAATATTGACATGTTCGAAAGTGCTTTTCGGTAAAAATAAGCTGTAGATTCGTTCGATATTTCAGCTACGGCTCCGCCTAATCCATGGAAAAATACAGAGGTTGTTGCATGTTTTGGTGTATTGTTTATAAAGTGCGCGATGATCGTGAGTGCTTCTTCTGGCAATAGTGCATACACATATGGACCTACACTTTTTAAATGGTAAAAGGCTCTATAGGCTGTGTTGCAGCTATTCGTGTTGCCGCTTCTACCCAAGGTATTTCTTCTATAGTTACTGTTAACGGTGAACCGACTTGTAATAATGGCTGCAGAAGTACTTGTAATTCTTGGACTGATCCTAGGAATACTCCTTGCATTAATAACGATGGTTCCACTTCTGAAGACATGAAGAGGGTGCTCGTAAGTCGCTTATCAGCACAAGGAAGAGTATATTCTTGCCAAGACTTTAGTACAGATTTTAAATCTTTTAAGTCCCAGCTTATTTCCACAAATCCCACTGTATTAATTTTATGTGTTCGAAATCTGAATGAAGTACATATTCCAAAGTTACCGCCACCTGCGCCTCGATATGCCCAGTAGAGATCTGAATTATGATTAGCGTTGGCACGTACAATACAACCGTTCGCGTCAACCATCTCTAGCTCAATTAAATGATCAAGAGTTAATCCCCATGGACGGGAGAGTATACTATGTCCGCCGCCTAATGTTACACCTGCAATACCAGGAGTAGGACAAACGCCGCTTGGCACAACTAACCCTTCAGCTGCGAGCGTTTCAGTTAAAGAAAGGTTTCTCCACCCAGTTCCGATTGTAACAGTCCCGCCGTTATGATCTATTCCTAGTTGCTTCATTTCACTTACATCAATTACAATTCCAGCGTTGTTAACGGATAAACCTTCATAATTATGACGACCAGAGCGCATACGCATAGGTACGTTATACTGTCTAGACCAGCGAACCGCATTTACTACATCCTGTGCATTTTGAGCAAAGACAATAATTAATGGGAATTTGTTGAAGAATGTGTTGAACTCCTCGCGAGCTAAATTATATTCTGGATCTTCGGGAGTTACGATACGTCCTGTAAGTTCAATATTTTGATTACTCATTTAAGCCTTCTCTCCTTGCCGCATAATAAAATATCTATCTGGCTATTCGTAATGTGGAAAAGCGGATATAAAAATAGAACTGACTATACGTTATAAGTAGATGAATGAGTGAGGGGGATTATTCCTAGAATGAGGTTTTCGGATGAATCAGTGAATCGAAATAATAAATAAAAGGCAACACCACACAAATTTTAAATGCAGCATTGCCTAAATAAAATTAAATATATTTACTTAAAATCTCCCCAGGTAATCCATCAATTTCACAAACTTTATCTGATGTAAAACCAGCGTTTAATAAAATTTTTCGAGAGGGGATATTATTTGGATCGATAATTGCTTTTAGTACGTTTACATCAGTATGCTTCGCTATTTCAATTAACTCTTTTGCAATACAACTACCATATCTTTTTCCCCAGTGTTCTGGCAATAACATATAACCAAGTTCAGCTTCTTTTACATTATCTTCATTCACTGTTATATGTCCAAGTCCGATGAATTCATTTGTACTAGAGTCATAAACTTTATTGGAACCAAATAATTTATGTTTTTCATTGCGCAGTAACAATTTTTCATAGTCGTTTTGCGCTTTTTCTAACGGAATAGCACGCTCTGTAATTTGTGCCATAACTTTTTCGTTCGATACGAGCTGAAAGTATAGATTAAAATCTGCTGCTTCAAATTTTTTGAAATGTAGCTTATGCATATGATTCCTCCAAACTAACTTTCATTTGTTCTTCAGAAAAGATAAACCAGCGTTAAATATTGATTTCTATTTGATTGCCTTCCGGGTCGCTTATTACACTTTCGTAATAGCCATCTCCAGTGAAACGTGGTCCATTTAATAAAGGATAACCATCATCTTTTAATGTTGTCGTTAATTCATTTACACGTTCTTCACTACCGACAGAGCATGCCATATGTGCATAGCCAGTTATATTAAGATTAGGCTCATTTTCAATACCTTTTTTGCGCATAAGTTCAAGCCTTGCTCCAGAATCGAACGTAATAAAATAAGATTCGAATTGTTTCGTTTCATTATGATATAAAGAGTTTGCTTTACCATTAAAGTACTTCGTATAGATAGAAAGTACGCGTTAATTCTAAATCATTTACCCAAATTGCAATATGTTCAATTTTCATAGTTTTCACCAGCCCTAACTTAACTAATTAGGCTTTCACTTTATAAAAATTGTTTTTGCATTGCAACAATTTTGATTCGGTGTTGAAAGGATTGTTAATTTTTGATTATGTGCGTACATACAATAGGTAATTAAATGAATTATCTACATAGTAACTACTGAAAAGGGTGAATGATGAATATGAGTTCATTTGAGCAAATGATGTACGTTGGTTTCCTTATGTCTATTGTACTGTCCGTAATGATTTTAGGGTCCTTATATTATAATCCTCGACTTTCGTTAACTGATTATCCGAAAGATATTCAAAAGGTAGTTTTTCCAAAATCGATTCATGAAAAAAAGCAAACGATTTACTTTAATATTGCATATAATGCTATTCTTTTCGGTAGTCCTTTCGTTTCTACATATATACTACATAAGCATGAAAAATTATTGTATATTGATGCCTATTTACACACTTTTGGTATATTGATGATTTTCAATTTAGTAGATTTGCTTATAATTGATTGGCTAATTTTTTGCTGGGTTACTCCGAGGTTTGTTGTTATTCCTAGTACGGAAGGAATGAAGGGATATAAAGATTATAAGTTTCATTTAAGAGGGGCTATAGTCGCTACTCAATTTTTAGCAATCGTAAGTTTATTTTTGGCGGGAATTGCAACAACTATTTAGTGTGAAGAAGGGCATGAAGCGTTTATAGAAGGTAAGGAGATTTCTAATATATAGAATTAGAAATGAGAATTTGATAGTATTGGAGTAAGGAGTTTTAATAGCAGTATATTAAGTGGTATTAATATACTGCTGCAAATGTTTTGATATTATGTAAAATTCTATGATTTTATGGAAGCATTTGATAGAATTCAAAAAAGTATAATGGAGGCTAATATGAAAAAAGTAATTGGCGCAGCAACAGCAACAGTTTTTGGATTGGGGGCTTTTACCACAACTGCTACCGCAGAAACGATCGTAACAGCAGATGTACTTAACGTACGTGAAAAACCGACTACAGAATCAAAAGTTGTCGAAAAAGTAAAGAATGGACAAGAGTTAAAAGTCATAAATACCGAAGATGGCTGGTCAAAAATTGAGTTAAATGGTAAGGAAATATTTGTAAGTTCGGAGTTTACAAAAGATGTGTATCATGTAACGGCGAATTTATTAAATGTACGTACTGAAGCAAATGCAGAATCAGAAATTCTTGGTAGACTAAAAAAAGATGATGTAATTGAATCAACGCATCAAGTAAAAGACGGATGGCTGCAATTTGAGTATAAAGGAAAAACAGCTTATGCAAACGTTTCTTTCCTATCAAGTACAGCACCAATTGAAAAGAAAGTTGAAGAGAAAACGAAGCAAGTAGCGAAAGTACAAAAAGTGGTAAATGCAAAGGAAGAAGCAAAAACGCAGAAAGTAGCAAAAGTACAGGAAATAGCAAAAGTGAAAGAAACGAAGGCGCAAGAAATAGCAAAGGCTAAAGAAGAAGAGAAAGCAAAAGAAATAGCAAAAGCAAAAGCAAAAGAAGAAGAGGAAGCAAGAGAAATAGCAAAAGCGAAAGATGAAGAGAAAGCAATAGCAAAAGCAAAAGAAGAAGAGAAAGCAAAAGAAATAGCAAAGGCTAAAGACGAAGAGAAAGCAAGAGAAATAGCAAAAGCAAAAGAAGAAGAGAAAGCAAGAGAAATAGCAAAAGCAAAAGAAGAAGAGAAAGCAAGAGAAATAGCAAAGGCTAAAGAAGAAGAGAAAGCAAAAGAAATAGCAAAAGCAAAAGAAGAAGAGGAAGCAAGAGAAATAGCAAAGGCTAAAGAAGAAGAG
>NZ_ALBR01000029.1:0-33068 GCF_002081505.1 Bacillus sp. CDB3
GCAAAAGAAGAAGAGGAAGCAAGAGAAATAGCAAAGGCTAAAGAAGAAGAGAAAGCAAAAGAAATAGCAAAAGCAAAAGAAGAAGAGGAAGCAAGAGAAATAGCAAAAGCGAAAGATGAAGAGAAAGAAATAGCAAAAGCAAAAGAAGAAGAGAAAGCAAAAGAAATAGCAAAAGCAAAAGAAGAAGAGAAAGCAAAAGAAATAGCAAAGGCTAAAGAAGAAGAGAAAGCAAGAGAAATAGCAAAAGCAAAAGAAGAAGAGAAAGCAAAAGAAATAGCAAAGGCTAAAGAAGAAGAGAAAGTAAGAGAAATAGCAAAAGCTAAAGAAGAAGAAAAAGCAAGAGAAACAGCAAAGGCTAAGGAAGAAGAAAAAGCAAGAGAGATAGCAAAAGCTAAGGAAGAAGCAAAAACAAAAGAAGAGTCTAAAAATAACATACAGTCTGCTAAACGTGAATTAACGGTAGTAGCGACAGCTTATACTGCTGATCCAAGTGAAAATGGTACATATGGTGGACGCGTTTTAACTGCGATGGGGCATGATTTAACGGCTAATCCGAATATGAGAATTATCGCAGTTGATCCGAAAGTAATCCCATTAGGATCTAAAGTATGGGTAGAAGGTTATGGAGAAGCTATCGCTGGTGATACTGGAAGTGCAATTAAAGGTAATCGTATTGATGTTTTAATGGGCTCCAAAAGTAAAGCCATGAATTGGGGAAGAAAAACTGTTAAAGTAAAAGTTTTATAATAATTATCCAAATAGAAGTCAGTTCTCTTTATTGAGACTGGCTTTTATTTTTTGAGTGGAAGTAAAATAGAATTTTTAAAGGGTTTATTACTAAATCTGTACTAAAACATAACAGGAAAATGAAACTTGTATCATGTTTATAAAATAAAACTATTAATAATGAGGTGAGGAAGTAGAATAGAAATTTATTGAGAAGTAGAGAAAAATAGTATGTTGACAACGACGGGTTAACGTAAAATGAAATGTTATAAATCGGTTCAAATCATTTACTAAACACTTTCACTCATAATAGTGTAATTAAGTTCAAAGGATAGGTGTATTTCATGAAAGAAGTAAGAGGATATATTGAAACAAAGAAACAAGGAGTATTTGAATTACATATAAAAGAAACCGAAGAAAAGTTAGGTGCTATTTTTCCAGCACAATATAGGGATCTTTTTAAATTAGTTAATAACGCCGAAATAGGAGAATGGATACTATATCCTATTAAAGATAATAGAAATTTAGTGAAAACTTGGGATGATATAGTTAGACAAAATGTTGAGTTGAGAGATGAGCATATGTCTGAAGATCTTATTATAATTGGTGACGATGGTTCAGGAGATAAATTGTGCTTTAAAATAAATAACGGAATAATGGATGATGAAGTATATATTTGGTATCACGAGGATGACGAAATGGAAGAAATAGCCCAAAGTTTAAAAGAATTTATTATAGAAACTATTCAGGAAGACGATGCTTTTAAGTGTTAATTATTATTATATTCTGTCCTCACTTTTATAAAAAGTGAGGACAGAATATGACAACAGAATTATAGGGTGAACATTGCAATTAATTGAAAGGATATAGAGTAATTGAAGGAAGAGATTCCTATAATCATTACTTTGGGGGGGATTGTTTATCAATTATTTATCAACTTTATTTTATTGAAAAATGTTAAAATCGTATTAGTAAGAAAATTCAGAAAATAAAAAGAGGAATACAGATGAGAAGGCTTTTGTCAGTCATTTTAACGGTATTATCAATATGTATGATATTCTTTATTAATTCACCATCAGCTTCAGCAAATGAGAATATAGCCAATGGAGACTTAAAACAAAAGTACAATGAAGGGATAAAAGCTGGAGCAATAGATAAAAGCATAACTTATGAGCAATGAGAGAAAATTGTTACTGATAATGAAAAAGCATTTGAGAAAATAAAAAACGATAAGGTTAAAGAAGTACCTGCAAAAGATTCAGGATGGCAAGGAGCCTACTATCAAGGATTCAATATTAAAAGAGGTGACATACTTATTACTAATGGTACGTCCTTTTATGGTATTGCTGGTCATGCAGCTATAGCCAATGGAGACAATTATATTTTAGATGCTCCAGGGTATGCTATTAATACAAATCGAGGAGTATTAAATACTACAAGACAAAGAACTGTACAACAATGGTTAGATGAATATACTGGAAAGGGTACTGTATGGGTGTATCGAGTTTCTTCTTCTTATAATTATGTAGCTGGTAATGCCGCTTCTTGGGCAGATAGAACATATTATTCTTCTAGTGGTAGTGCAACTCAAGACAGATTTCCTAGTTATGGAGTGACTTTGAATACAAAAGGTACTGATCCAACATATTGTTCAAAAATTGTATATCAAGCATATTATTATGGCTCGGGTAACCTTCCATTTATGGTTCCTACTTCTACAACTATTATCGGACCTTATGGTTTATTAGACAGTTTTGCTAATAACTATAGACCAAGCCTAGTAAAAACATTTTAATTCTATTAAAATTTTTAAAAGGAGGTAACAACATCATGAAATCTATAGTTATTTCCTTATTTTTTGCAATTTTAGGAATGATTTTTAGTATATTGTTTCAGTTTATGGCTTATTGGGGTTCCAACACAATGATATGGTATTGGATAGGGGTAGTAATGGCGTATTTATTTACAACAATATCATTGATAACTTTGCTACTTCTATATCGTGGAACAAAGCAATATACAGCATCACTTAAGTTTTTAATACTATTAAATATAGCAATTATATTAGGAACTATATTCTGGACTACATTTATCATCATCGCTTGGAAATCAGGAATATAATAGTTAATTTTCATATTTTCAGGGGGAAAGGGCGATTCCAAAAGGAATATGCCCTTTTTGTGTTATTTATTTGAGTACTATTTTGTACATTGGCAGTTTCTATTTATGACAATTACAAATCATAAAAAATATAAATTTAATGAAAGATTAAGATAATAATTTGCAAATTATATTGTTTCATGGATTGATTGGAAATAAGTCCGAGAACAAGTACGCTCAATATGCTGAATTTAATGCGGAATAGTTAGATCATTAAGTATCGTATGAAATATATCTTTTTGCGTGAAATCATCTGTAAAAACAGTTTCTTTATTCACTTCAATTGTATCGTGCGGATTATACCATTTCCGTAATGCATCCTCACCAAATTCATGCCGCTTTTCTCTTGTATTATGCCGTCTAATCGTTTCTTCAAGTGATAGGTCAAAATAATATGTATAAGTGTTTCCTTCAAAATAATGTATTAATTCTTTCAGCATAGCACCGTATCTACGGCTGTTCAAAATACCTTCTAAAATAACAATTTCACATTTTCCTTTTCCATACTTCGTAATTTCAAATAGTAGATCATGAGATAAGTTATCCATTGTGTCGTGGACTCTTAGCATATCTCTACGCACTACGTCTTGAGAGACTAGAAGTGTGCCGTGTCCGAAATGTTCTTGCAGTTCCTTTGCAATTGTTGTTTTGCCACTTGCGGAGTTTCCTCTAAGAATGATTAATGTCGATTTCAAATTCTCATCTCCAACTTGTTTTAGTTTTTTTAATACTTTAAGTAAGACAATCTCTTAGTTGGATAAGTAATAGTTTAGAGCATTTGTTTTAAGTTTGACAGTACAAATTAAACAAATAGAAGTAGTTTGCAATTGTATTTGTTTAAATTCCGATTAGGATTTTTTTACAAATATACAAAATAAAGTGTATAATCAATGTGATGAAAAATAAGATGAAGCAAGTGGGAGATACATTAATAAAAGTACAACCTATATGGAAACGGACATGGTTTCGCTATCTAGGAGCATTTTTCATTGTTCAGTTACTATTTATTTTGTGTGAAGTAACTGCGTGGGCGCCAAATTTTAGACCAGGCGGAGAGTTCTTTAATAGAATATTAGATTCTCAATTTTCCACAAAATGGTTCACGCTTTATACAATCCCGCAATTTAACGTATTTACAGCATTTTTTGCGATCACATTACTACCATATGCAATTAAAGATGTAACATCAAGAAAGAATATAAATGAATAATAGAGGTGTAACATGCTTTTTCAAAAAGAAGATTTATTGATTAGATACGTAATTGGAGATGATGCACCTATTATTTCTAAATGGTTAACGGACCCAGAAGTCCTGCAGTATTATGAAGGACGAGATAGTCCACAATCTGTAGAAAAGGTGCTTGATCATTTTATACATAATCCAAATAGTAATGAAAAAAGATGTTTAATAGAATTTGATGCCGTTCCGATTGGTTACATACAAATGTACCCAGTTGATTCTGAGTGGAAAGCGTTATACGGATATAAAGAATCACAAAATGTATGGGGAATGGACCAATTTATCGGTGAACCAGCCTATTGGGGAAAAGGAATCGGAACAAAACTCGTTCAGGCAGCGATTACATACATTATGGGTGAAATGAGAGCAGAAGCAATCGCAATGGATCCGAAAGTAAATAATAAACGTGCGATAAAGTGTTATGAAAAAAGCGGGTTTAAAAAAGTGAAAGTATTAGAGAAACATGAACTGCATGAGGGGATACTAGAAGATTGTTGGATGGTGGAATATAAAACTATAGGGGATAGGTGATAAAAATGAAGGCGCTACTTGTATTAGATATGCAGAAGGGGATACTAGAGTGTAAAGATTTTTCTGTTGAAAAAAAGTTAATCACAAATATTTTAAAACAATTTAAAACTGAAAATGAACCTATTATTTTCCTAAAACACCGAGATAATAATCCAGAAAGTACCCTGTATTATGAATCAACAGGAAGTGAATTAGTGGAAGAATATGCGGGGTTTGCTGACTATATAGTTGAGAAGACGACGCCGAGTGCGTTTAAAGATACGGGTATTGAAGAGATATTAACTAAACATAAAGTTGAACATGTTATTATTGTTGGATTTAATACGGAATTTTGTTGTTTATTTACAAGTATCGCTGCTTTCGAAAAAGGATATAAAGTTACACTCATTGAAGATGCGACAGGAACGGCTAATGATGATGAAGTATATGAAATGCCTGGATTAGATATAAAGGATTTTATCGGATCAGTCTTGAATTGGTCTAATGTAGTTGAAGTGTTGTATTATGATGAATATGCAACGGCTTATACAAACAAAGGGAGCTGCGCGAAATGAAAAAAGCATTATTAGTAATTGATGTGCAAGCAGGTATGTATACAGCGGGAATGCCAGTACATAATGGGGAAAAGTTTTTAGAAACTTTGCAAGAACTTATTGGGGAATGTCGTTCGAATGGTATTACGGTTATTTATGTCCAACATAACGGACCAAAAGATCATCCGTTAGAAAAAGGTACAGATGGCTGGAAAGTACATGCGGCGATCGCTCCGCAAGAAGGGGACAGTATCGTTGAAAAGGCGACGCCAGATTCATTCCATAAGACAAACTTAAACGAAGTGTTACAAGAAAAAGGAATTGAACACGTTATTATTTCAGGAATGCAAACAGAGTATTGTGTGGATACGACAATACGCAGAGCATTTAGTGAAGGATATAAAGTAACGTTAGTAAGTGATGCCCATAGCACGTTCGATACAGATGTATTACGTGCTGAAGACATTGTGAAGCATCATAACGCAGTGTTGGGAGCATTTGCGGATGTTATTGCGTTAAAAGATTTAAAAGTAGAAGCGTAAGTAAGTGTTGAAGGAGAAGCTATTCTAAATGGGAATTTGGAACAGCTTCTTTTTATTTTTGTCGATAAATCTTAAAAATCGCAAATATAATTTCATTCACCGTAATGATAATGTAAAAAAGGAGCACCACCTTATCCAAAAGGGAGCTCCTTCATCAAAACGTTACTTTTTCTTATCTTTATCCAACACATTCTGTTCTTCAGCAAACTCCGTACCATACGCAAATCGGCGATAAATACGAATATTATCGTTGTTATGACGAGTACGTGAATGAGAAAAACGATGGACGATTACTTCTGATAATGTAAAGACGATGGCAGAAAGGATACTGCCCCATGCGATTTGCATGTAGTTGTCTAATAAAATATTTCCGAAAATCCAAACGCTTAAATACGTAAGTAAGAAATCCGTCATAATGGCAGCAGAATCGCCAATTCGATTTAAAATGATTTTATCAACAAACATATAAGAAACGATTGTAACAAATAGACTAAAAGAAATAATTTGGACGAACGTAGCGGGGAAAAATAAAGCGAGTCCAATACTAAAAGCGATAATACATGATATAAATTTGATTACTATTACAGTAAAATCATTCAATATTTACACCTCCGATTTATACATAGTTTTGCAATAAATTCAGGAGTTCATACATTGTTATGGATTTATTTAGATAAAACTTTTTCATGTTTGAAATTTTATCTAAATATTATAAAAATAACAAAAAAATGTTATAGTAAAATGAGAGTAGATGACATTTTTAGGTAAGGGGGAATCCGGAATGTGGATTACTTCAGAAGTAGAAATTCCAGATGAGTTAATTGATCATCTTGAACAAGGGAAGTTAGTACTATTCGTTGGAGCGGGAGTTTCTATGAAAGGGAAATCAAACTTACCGAATTTCGATGATTTAGTTGATGAAATTTCGAAAGCTTTATATGTCGAAAAACGTGAGATGACAGAACCACACGATTATTATCTTGGTAAAATTGCGAAGACGAAAGATGTACACCAAGTTGCAAGAGATCTCGTTAATATAGAAAAATCAAAACCGAATCCATTACATTATGCCATTCCAAGGTTGTTCCCGTTAGATACGGATGTTCGCATTGTAACGACAAACTTTGATCAACATTTTACGTATGCAATTAAGGAAATGAATAGAGAGCTAAATATTTATTATGCACCTGCATTACCGACAGGGAGAGCGTTTAAAGGCTTAGCTTACATACATGGGAATATAGAGCAGGAGAAAGAAGCTTTAATTTTAACAGATGGTGATTTTGGAAGGGCTTACTTAACGGAAGGATGGGCGAGACGATTTCTAGTGGATTTATTTTCGAATTACACCGTTTTATTCGTTGGGTATAGTCATAATGACCCAGTAATGAAATATTTAGCAACAGGTTTACCACCGAGTACAAGGCGTTATGCTTTCGTCGCACAAGGTGATAATACATACCATTGGGAACATTTAGGGATAAGACCTATTGTGTATCCGAATAAAGCAAATAATCACCAGTCACTTGTGAAAGCGGTGAAACGATGGGCGGAATTAATGGGTGATAATTATATTACGAAAAGAATGCGTATTCGTGATATTGTAACTGTTCCTCCATCAGTAGAGCAGGAGCAATTATCCTATATAAAACAATCAATAAAAAAAATAGAAACAGTTCGGTACTTTGTTGAATTTGCTCGTGATTACGAATGGGTGGAATGGCTTGAAGCAGAGGGAAAACTAAGAAATTTATTTCTGCTTACAGCAAATTATGATGAAGTTGATGAATTACTTGCGGAATGGTTAGTGGAGCAATTCCTTTTTACTCATCAAAAAGAACTATTTCAATTGATTTTTAAAAATCATTCTAAAATATCCCCGTTATTGTGGCGAACAATTTGTACTTATTTGAACGAAACGAAGGAAACGATGGATCCTTTGTTGTTTGCAAGATGGACATTGCTTTTATTAGAAACAGCAGAGAAAGATAGTAGCTCAATTGAAATGATTTCATACTTATTGCAAAAATGTTCTTTCCCTGAACATAAAGAAATTGGCTTGTTGTTGTTAACGTTTATTTTAGACGGGAAACTTAAATTGAAACGTGTAAGAAGATGGGGAAATGATATGCAAGAGTCGATAGAACTTGAGGAATCGAGTCGTTTACCAGTGCCTATTTTTTCTCATGTAGAGCGAATTTGGAAAGAGAAAATGAGACCACATATCTCATACTATGCTGCTCCTATTATGGTAATGGGATTAGAAAAGATACAACTATTGTCATTAAGACAAAGTGTACTAAAAAAAAGAGATAGAGAAATTTCAGAGCAAGAGTTACAGCAAAATGATTTTACGTTTTTAATTCAAATTGTAAAAGAGTGTCTTACATATTTATGTGAAAACAATGAGAAAAAAGCGGATTATTATATTACAGAAATGATAGAAACAGATAGTGTACTTCAAAAACGAATTGCGATTGAAGCGATGAATAAAAATGTGTTCGTTACTGCGGATGTCAAATTGAAGTGGTTACTACATGAAGGCCTTCTGCTAGATGTCACATATAAACATGAAGTGTTTCAACTTTTAAAGAATTATTATGCAGATGCTTTAGAAGAAACAAAAGAGGAAATTATTCAAACTGTATTAGAACATCTTGCAGAAGAGAGGGCGTTTGATGCTTGCCTCGTTCTAGATACATTATTTGCATGTGATTCGAATAGTCGATGCACGATAGAAGGATATGAATTAATGAAACAGAAGCACCCTCATTTTTCTTCTGATCGATACAGTGTTCCGAAGAAAGAATCTATTGAACAAAGCATTACTTGTAATGTAACAGCTGACGGATTACTGCAGCTGAAAGACGATGAAATAATGAAGCAAGTTCTGCAGTTTTCTCAAGATGGTGTTTTTGAGCAACGCCATTTTTTAGAAATGTTATCAAAAGCATGTAAATTGAATGTAGAGTGGAGTATTTCGTTTGCTTATCAACTAGTAGGCGTACATGAAATTAGTAATGAAGTTTGGTTTGTTTGTATTAGAGAGTGGAGAAATAATAGGAATATAACGAGTGAGCAAATTCAAAGGATTATTCCGTTATTGCAGAAGTTTGTTAGAAATACTACTTTTCATTGGTTAATTAGTAGTTTTCTATATGAAATTAGCAATCGATTAGAAGAACTAGAAGAGAATAGTATACGGGTTGTAAAACGCTTTGCTTTTTCAGTATTTCCACAAGTTATGAGAGGGGAAACGGATTTTAAAATTGGAAAACAAGAGTTTTACAATGAGTCTATACAGCATCCTGTTGGGAAAATGACAGCTGTACTGCTAAAACTGTTAGCGTACGATCACTTATATGATCGCAATGTGTATGAATATTTATTTTTATTTGAGGAACAGGTAAGGGTTACTTCGGAAAGAACGAACTTTATGTTGGCTCGTTTAACAGCAGATATTACGTTTTTATACCATATTGAGAAGCAATGGTGCCGAAAATATGTATTACCTTACTTAGATTTAAAGAAAGAAAATGAGCTGACCAAGTATGCGTGGGCGGGATTATGTTATACGCAAATTAATTTACCTTTATTTACAGAAATGAAGAGATATATTAAATATGCGGTAGAACATTTAGAGGTGCTACATCCGTATACGAGAGAAGCGTTTTTAAAATGGCTTAGCTTTGTATTTATTAAATGTGTACTGTATTGGGAGCAAAAAACAGATTGGTTATACCCACTCTTAATGCAAGTAAACGAGAATAATAAAATTAAATTTATGCAGTATGTGTGCTACTACGTAAAAACGTTAAGCGGAAAAGAACAACAAAAATTTTGGACAGCATGGCTAAGTGTATTTTTAAGAGAACGTCCGAAAATGGGTGTAATAACTACGAGAGAATATATGATGCTTTTACGTATTGTATTATGTATGGATGAGATTTTAGAAAAAGGACTTTGTATTATATCAAGTAAATTTCTAGGTGTAGAAGGGCAATGCAATCAAGAGGAAATGAAACAGTTATTTACTGAGATGCTTGAAAAGAAGAATAGCATGAAAGAATATAAAGGGCTTTATGCAAATGTCTTTTTTATTTTACTTCAAACACGTCAAGAAGCTGATTTACTTGAGAAGGAAATCATACAAATAAAAGAACAATTAATTGAGTATGGAGTAGAAAAACACGTATTAAAATTAATTGAAAATGAGATGATTCGTATCGGAATAGTAATGGAGAATTTGCAAGAAGAATTCTAGGGTGAAAGCGGAATTTTAAAAAAATAAATAAAAAGTTGTTGACAGTGTTTTAAAAAGCGTTCTATAATACGAATCATACTTATTCAATTTCAAAAACATTTGAATAAACAAAGTGCAATGAAGAGATCACAGTAGTGGTTAGTCTTACTGTAACAGAGAGCTGGTGGTTGGTGTGAACCAGTACAGGGATAATCATGAATTACAGTCTTGGAGCATCTTTTTCGTAGTAAAGATACGATTGTCTTTATGAAGAAAGAGCGGTCAATTGATCGTTAACAGTGAAGAGAGGTAGACGGAAATTTAGTCTGCAACTAGGGTGGTACCGCGATAAATATCGTCCCTACTGATTTATTCAGTAGGGACTTTTTGTATTTTGACGGTCCAACTTGAAAATATAATAAACATGTGTTGAAAGGAAAAGCAGTAGTTGTTGTTTCCCTGTAACAGAGAGCTGGTGGTTGGTGCGAACCAGTACAAAAACAAGAGCGAATTACAGTCCTGGAGCATCTTTTTCGTAGTAAAGATAGTATTGTCTTTATGAAGGGAAAGACGGTCAGATGATCGTTAACAATGAAGAGAGGTAGACGAAATAAGTCTACAACTAGGGTGGTACCGCGATAAATATCGTCCCTACTGATTGAATCAGTAGGGCTTTTTTGTACAAAAAAAGTGGCTTATTAACTAGTAGTTAGTGTCTTTATGGTAATTATTAGTTTAAAATAAGAAGAGGTATCGATTCCACTTTAAATTTGTATAATTAACCAGTTCTGAAAATAGAGAATTTTTCATTCTCTTACTATACTTTTAAAACATTAGAGGAGGATTTTCAAATGGCAAATCATGAATTAGATCAATTACGTAAACAGGTAGATGAAATTAACTTACAACTATTACACCTTTTAAACAAACGCGGTGAAATCGTTCAAAAAATTGGGGAGCAAAAACAAGTACAAGGTACGAAACGTTTTGACCCAGTACGTGAGCGTGAAGTGCTTGATATGATCGCAGAGCATAACGAAGGACCATTCGAAACGTCAACGGTTCAACATATTTTCAAAACGATTTTCAAAGCAAGCTTAGAATTACAAGAAGATGATAACCGTAAAGCGTTACTAGTATCACGTAAAAAGAAAAAAGAAAATACAATCGTTAATGTGAAAGGCGAATTGATTGGAAACGGAACACAAACGTTCATTATGGGACCTTGCGCGGTAGAAAGTTTAGAGCAAGTTCGCCAAGTAGGGCAAGCAATGAAAGACCAAGGTTTAAAATTAATGCGTGGTGGTGCTTTCAAACCGAGAACATCTCCATACGATTTCCAAGGTTTAGGAGTAGAAGGATTACAAATTTTACGCCAAGTAGCAGATGAGTTCGACTTAGCGATTATTAGTGAAATTTTAAATCCGAACGATGTTGAAATGGCGCTAGACTACGTTGATGTAATTCAAGTTGGCGCGCGTAACATGCAAAACTTCGATTTACTACGAGCTGTAGGTAAAGTTAACAAGCCAGTATTATTAAAACGTGGTTTAGCAGCAACAATTGATGAGTTCATCAATGCAGCGGAATACATTATTGCGCAAGGTAACGACCAAATTATTTTATGTGAGCGCGGTATTCGCACATACGAAAGAGCGACACGTAACACATTAGATATATCAGCAGTACCGATTTTAAAGAAAGAAACACATTTACCAGTTATCGTTGACGTGACGCATTCAACTGGACGTAGAGATCTATTATTACCAACAGCGAAAGCGGCACTTGCAATTGGAGCAGATGCAGTAATGGCAGAAGTACATCCAGACCCAGCAGTTGCGTTATCAGATTCTGCGCAACAAATGGATATTCCAGAATTCCATAGATTCATGGATGAGTTAAAAGGTTTCAAAAATAAATTATCTTAATTCCATATCATATATGCGCTGAAGAGGAAACAGTAGTGCTTATCTCACTGTTAAAGAGAGCTGATGGTCGGTGTGAATCAGCACAAAGGTAAGCATGAATTACAGCCTTGGAGTATCTTTTCCGCCAACTTTTGGAGGGAAAGACGGTCAAACGATCGTTAAAGAAGAAGAGAGGTAGACGAAAGTTGTCTACAACTAGGGTGGTACCGCGATAAACATCGTCCCTACTGAGCGCTCAGTAGGGACTTTTTTGTACAAAAAAATAGTAAAGGGGCAAGAGAAATGAGATACATTACAGCTGGAGAATCACATGGGCCGCAGTTAACAGTTATTTTAGAAGGTGTACCAGCAGGTTTAACACTAACAGCGGAACATATTAATAAAGAGTTATTAAGAAGACAAAAAGGGCATGGACGCGGAAGACGCATGCAAATTGAAACAGATACAGTTGAAATTGTAAGTGGTGTACGTCATGGAATGACACTTGGCTCGCCGATTACGTTAATCGTAAAAAATGATGATTTCAAACATTGGACGAAAGTAATGGGTGCAGACCCAATCTCGGAGCAAGAAAGTAAAGAAATGAAGCGTACGATTACAAAGCCACGTCCAGGACATGCGGATTTAAACGGGGCAATTAAATACGGCCATCGTGATATAAGAAACGTATTAGAGCGCTCTTCTGCAAGAGAAACGACAGTTAGAGTTGCAGCTGGTGCAGTTGCGAAACAAATTTTGAAAGAATTAGGTGTAGAAATCGCAGGACATGTTCTTGAAATTGGCGGGGTAAAAGCGAAGCATATTACTCACTTACCGATAGAAGAAATTCAAACGATTACTGAAAATTCACCAGTTCGATGTTTAGATAAAGAAGTAGAACAAGAAATGATGGATGCGATTGATGATGCGAAAAGCAGCGGCGATTCAATCGGTGGTATTGTTGAGGTCATTGCAGAAGGAATGCCAATTGGAGTAGGTAGTTACGTTCATTACGACCGCAAATTAGATGCAAAACTTGCCGGTGCTATTATGAGCGTGAATGCGTTTAAAGGTGCTGAGATCGGAATTGGTTTTGAAGCGGCAAGACAGCCGGGAAGTAAAGTGCACGATGAAATTATGTGGGATGAAGAAAAAGGCTACACAAGAAAAACAAACAATGCTGGCGGTTTAGAAGGCGGTATGACAACAGGTATGCCAATTGTTGTAAGAGGCGTAATGAAGCCAATTCCTACATTATATAAACCGTTAGCAAGTGTTGATATTGATACGAAAGAAGCATTCCAAGCGAGTATAGAAAGATCTGATAGTTGTGCAGTACCAGCAGCCGGTGTTGTAGCTGAATCTGTTGTAGCATGGGAACTTGCAGATGCGCTAGTCGAACAATTCGGAAAAGACCGTATGGAATTATTAAAGCAAAACATTACGCAACATAACAAATACGCAAAAGAATTTTAATGAAAAGGTGGATTTAACATGCGAGTAAAAGATCAACTATCATCATTACAACCATATAAACCAGGTAAATCACCTGAACAAATGAAAGAAGTGTATGGAGATCATTCATTTGTGAAATTAGCATCGAATGAAAATCCATTCGGATGCTCCCCATGTGTTTTAGAAGAATTGCAAAAATCATGGTTGGAACATGCTTTATATCCTGACGGAGGTGCTACAAAGCTTCGTCAAACAATCGCAGAGAAATTAAATGTTCAAATGGAACAAATACTTTGCGGTAGTGGTTTAGATGAGGTCATTCAAATAATAAGTCGCGCCGTATTACGAGCTGGAGATAATATTGTAACGGCTGGCGCAACATTCCCGCAGTACCGTCATCATGCAATTATTGAAGGCTGTGAGGTGAAAGAAGTTGCTTTAAATAACGGTGTATACGACTTAGACAGAATTTCATCAGCAGTTGATAACAATACAAAAATCGTTTGGATTTGTAATCCAAACAACCCGACAGGCACATATGTGAATGAGCAAAAATTGACTCAATTCATTGAAAGCATTAGTGAAAATACGTTAATTGTCATTGATGAAGCGTACTATGAATACGTAACAGCAAAAGATTTCCCTGAGACATTACCGCTTCTAGAAAAACATAACAACATTCTTGTACTTAGAACGTTTTCTAAAGCGTATGGATTAGCTTCTTTCCGCGTTGGTTATGCGATTGGACACGAAGAGTTAATCGAGAATTTAAATGTCGTACGTTTGCCATTTAACGTATCTTCATTAGCGCAAAAAGCAGCGACGATTGCTTTTAACGATGAAGCATTTATTGAAGAAATTGTACGTGTTAATACAGAGGGATTACAACAATACGAAAGTTTTTGTAAGGAAAATGAAATTCCATTTTATCCGTCGCAAACAAACTTCATCTTCTTACCAGTAGATAATGGTGGAGAGATTTATGAAGCTTGTGCACACGCAGGGTTTATTATTCGTCCGTTCCCGAATGGTGTCCGTATTACAGTCGGCACAAGGGAGCAAAATGAAGGAGTGATTTCAGTGTTAAAACAACACTTTGAAAATAAGAACAGTAAGTCTCGAGATGAGGAAAATGTGTAAAAAAGGTAGTATTAATTGGAACAGGATTAATAGGAGGCTCACTTGCATTAGCAATAAAAAAAGAACACGAAGTAACGATTGCCGGATATGACATATTTAAAGAGCAAGTAGAGCGTGCGAAAGAATTACATGTAGTAGATGAAGTAGCAGTAGATTTACAGCGTGCATGTGAAGAGGCACATTTAATTATTTTTGCTTCTCCAGTTGAAGAAACGAAGAAGTTATTACACAAATTAGCGTCATTTCGTTTACGAAAAGATGTTATAGTGACCGATGTTGGTAGTACAAAAGGAACGATTATGAACGAAGCTGAAGCTTTATTTTCAAAGGAAGTTTCTTTTATTGGTGGACATCCAATGGCAGGTTCTCATAAAACTGGAGTTGAAAGTGCAAAAGCACATTTATTTGAAAATGCATTTTACATTTTAACACCAATGAACCATGTGCCAAATGGACAAGTGGAAGAACTAAAAGGTTGGTTAAAAGGAACAGGATCACATTTTCTCGTCTTAAATACAGAAGAACACGATTATGTAACAGGAATTGTTAGTCATTTCCCGCATCTTATAGCGGCAGGATTAGTAAAACAAGTTGAGAAACATGCAGGGGATAACCCGCTTATACATCAACTTGCGGCAGGCGGATTTAAAGACATTACACGTATCGCTTCAAGTAGTCCGAAAATGTGGAGTGATATTGTAAAACAAAACCGTGAGCATTTATTGGAGCTATTAGAAGAATGGATTTCTGAAATGGAAGATTTATATAAGACGGTTTCTAAAGGAGATGCAGGTGAAATACAAAATTATTTTGCTGACGCAAAAGAATACCGTGATTCTTTACCAGTACGAAAGAGAGGTGCAATTCCTGCCTATCATGACTTATACGTCGATGTTTTAGATAAAGTAGGTGCATTGGCTCATATAACGAGTATTTTGGCGCGCGAAGAAATTAGTATTACGAACTTGCAAATATTAGAAGCGCGAGAAGGACTGCTTGGGGTATTACGTATTAGCTTCCAAAGAGAAGACGATCGGATGAAAGCAAAGCTGGCGCTTGGAAAAGAAGAATACCAAACGTATGAAACAATTTAAAAAAGAGGGTGACAAAGTGAAAGAAACAACAATACAACCTGTAACTAACGGATTGAATGGCGCAATTACAATCCCAGGTGATAAGTCCATTTCACACCGCGCTGTTATGTTCGGCGCAATTGCAGAAGGGAAAACAACAATTAAAGGTTTCCTACCTGGTGCAGACTGTTTAAGTACGATTTCTTGTTTTAAAGAAATGGGAGTAGAGATTACGCAGCATGGAGACGAAGTTACGGTAATTGGAAAAGGATTAGAAGGTTTGCAAGAGCCGAAAGCTGTACTAGATGTAGGTAATTCTGGTACAACGATCCGATTGATGTCAGGAATTTTGGCTAACACACCATTTTTCTCTTGCGTACAAGGTGATGCGTCTATCGCAAAGAGACCGATGAAACGTGTAACAAATCCATTAAAACAAATGGGCGCAAATATTGATGGCCGTGAAGAAGGAACATTTACGCCGCTAATAATACGTGGCGGAGATTTAAAAGCAATTGAATACACTTCGCCTGTCGCAAGTGCACAAGTAAAGTCAGCTATTTTACTTGCAGGCCTTCGCGCAGTAGGTGTAACAGCTGTTACAGAACCGTATATTTCCCGCGACCATACGGAGAGAATGCTTGAAGCGTTTGGAGTTAAGGTAACTCGCGAAGGAAAAACAGTGAAACTTGCAGGTGGACAGAAGTTAACAGCAACAGACGTTCAAGTGCCAGGTGACGTATCATCATCAGCATTTTTCTTAGTAGCAGGTGCAATTATCCCAAATAGTAAACTACTATTACAAAAATGTAGGGATGAATCCAACTCGTACAGGTATTATTGATGTTTTAGAGAAAATGGGTGCTACGTTTACTGTAGAACCGATTCATGAAGGCGCATCAGAACCAGCTGCGAACATTACAATCGAAACTTCTTCATTAAAAGGAATCGAAATTGGTGGAGATATTATTCCAAGACTAATCGATGAAATTCCAGTTATCGCTTTAGCAGCAACACAAGCAGAAGGAATTACAGTGATTAAAGATGCACACGAATTAAAAGTAAAAGAAACGAACCGTATTGATACAGTCGTTGCGGAGTTAACGAAACTAGGAGCTCGCATAGAAGCAACTGATGACGGCATGATCATATACGGAAAATCAGCTCTAAAAGGCAATACAGTAAATAGTTACGGTGATCACCGCATCGGAATGATGCTCGCGATTGCTGGCTGTCTAGCAGAAGGAAAAACAACAATTGAAGATGCAGAAGCAGTAGGTGTATCTTATCCTACATTCTTTGAAGAACTTCGAAAATTAGCTAAATAAAGTGATGAGAAGCAGATATGCAATGTATCTGCTTTTTTATGTTGGCTCTTTTCGTAAATAATGCTTCTTTATTGCGTAAGAATTTTATCTTTATTGATTTTATGAGATTTTTACGCATAATTGTAACCAAGGGAGATGATTCCAAGTTGAGTAAACAGAATATCAGCACAACAGTTTCAGGAGATTTAATTGTTACCCATCTAATTGGCAAGATTAAAATAGATGATGTTTATGAATGGTTTAATGGTTTCGAGCAGGTTTGTCAGCAATTCATTTCAGAGGGGCGGAAATACAAATTGTTGGTGGATAGAAAAGGATACACGCCAGATCATTTTTCTGTTCAAAAAGCATGGAAAGATAAGTTCTTCAATGAAACCATTTTGAAGCACAGTAAGGCAATTGCGTTTCTCCTTGAAAAAGGGGAGATAATGAATTATTTACAACAATCCAATACAAAAGAATCCGTAAAATTTTTTGATGATTATGAGCAAGCATTAATTTGGTTGAATGAATATCCAATATAAAACTTTTATTAAACCAGTTGCTCTCAATCAACTGGTTTTTTTATGCCGGTAATGTTTCCGTTGTCATAAGTTTCATCACTTTCAATGATACCTCTTAGCTACGCAAACCCAAGAGATCGCAAGGCGTTTAATATCTTATGCCGCCAATAGAAAGCAGTTGAAAAGAGCCTTTATATTAGATTGTTTCTAAATCGATATCTATTGTTGAAACGTCCTCGTAATTTCACTTACCGAACTATAATAGTGAGAATTATGATACAATTCAAACGAGGAATGGAGGAGAATAATATGACCGTCATACAATTAAAAGAAGATAAATTCAGAGAAGCACTAACATTATCAGAATACGCTTTTCAATATAAAGCAAATGAAGAACGAGTAGAGCAACAAATTACACGAATGAAGGAAAGCCATCAAATATACGGCATTATGGAAGATGAAGACTTAGCAGCAAAACTACATCTCATTCCGTTTCATATTTACATAGGCAAAGAAAAATTTAAAATGGGTGGCGTAGCAGGGGTAGCAACGTATCCAGAGTTTAGAAGAAGTGGCCATGTAAAAGAGTTACTTCAGCATTCCCTTCAAACGATGAAAAAAGATGGATATAGTGTATCGATGTTACATCCATTTGCTGTTTCATTTTACCGTAAATACGGCTGGGAACTTTGTGCGAATCGCCTTATATGTCATATGACAAAGAGCGATTTAGTTATGAAAAAACAAGTGAATGGTACTGTGAAACGTTTCAATAAAGAAAACCATCCAGAAGAAGTAGAGAAGATCTATGAAACATTTGCGGAACGCTTTTCAGGTATGCTAGTTCGCAGTGAAAAATGGTGGTTACAAGCGGTCTATCATGATTTAACATTAGCGATTTACTATGATGAAAATAAAACGGTAGCTGGTTACGTGTTATATAAAATAGAAAATTATAAAATGACAGTAGAAGAATTTGTTCCATTACATAATGAAGCGAGAAATGGCCTATGGAACTTTATTTGCCAGCATGATTCTATGATTAAAGAAGTTGAAATGATATTAAGTGAGAAAGAACCGTTGTTATATACATTGCAAGAACCACGAGTAAAAGCAGAAGTAACTCCATATTTCATGGGAAGAATTGTAGATGTAGAACAGTTTTTCAAACAATATGAATGGAACTGGAACAACGAAGAGCAAGAAGTAATATTACATATTACAGATTCATTTGCTCCGTGGAATAACGTAACTGTGAAACTTGTAAATCATGAAGTAACAATTATAAAAGGTGGGACATTGAATAAAGGAATTAGCCTGGATATAAATGCGCTATCTACAATAATGTTTGGTTACAAGCGCCCATTAGAACTAAATGAGCTAGAATTAATTAGCGGAGGTGAAGAGGAGATACGAACATTTGAGAATGTAGTACCGATGCGTGAAGCATTTATTTATGATTTCTTTTAATTAATGTCATGTGCTATGTATGAGTAACAAAGTACTATAATGATAGCCTTTATATTATAGTACTTTTCTATAAATAGAGTGAAATCATTATTTTAGGAGGGAAAATAGAATGATTAGGCAAGCTGTAGGTGCGGTCGTATTCCAACACAGTGAATTTTTATTGGTACATAAGGTGAAAATTAGCGACATAGATGGAGAATATGCTATGTCAAAGGGGGAATGGGATTTTCCTAAAGGTGGAGTGAAACATACAGATAATGATTTAGAGAGTGCTATTTTGAGAGAGCTGGAAGAAGAAACTGGATCTACAAAGTTTAAAGTTATAAAACAATTTGAAGATAAAATTTGCTTTGAGTTTCCTGAAGAATTAAAAGTGAAAACTGGATTTGAAAAACAAGAAACAACTATGTTTTATGTAGAATATATAGGTGATAGAACAGATTTACATCCAAAAGATAATGAAATAAGTCAAGTTCAATTTTTTAAGATACAAGATGTATTGAGGGTTTTAAGTCATGATGATACAAAGAAATTTTTTGATGGGATAACGCAAAAAATGTATTAATATCTTAATTGAGTGTGTTATTTGATAAATGTTTCAATAGCTTATTTACACACTTGACTTTTAATCCATGTAATTTATAATTAAAAACGGAATGAATTTTCATTCCTGGAAATTGAGGTGAAAAAATGGCTAAAAATAAACAAGAAGACATTTTTGAAGCGGCTATACAATTATTCGCAGAGCGTGGTTACGATGGTACGACAATTCCGATGATCGCTGAAAAAGCAAAAGTCGGCGCAGGTACTATTTATCGTTATTTTGAAAATAAAGAGGCACTCGTTAACTCATTATTTTCAAAAAGTATGCTACAGCTATCTGAAACAATAAAGACTGATTTTCCTGTTGAAGCAAATATTCGAGAACAGTTTAGTCATACGTATAACCGTTTATTTGAATTTGCGAGAAACAACGTGGATGCTTTTCTTTTTACAAATTCGCACTGTGATAGTTATTTTCTTGATGAACAGAGTAAGAAAATATTTGACGATTTTATAGGCTTCTTTATGAATATTATTGAAGATGGAATCGAAAAAGGTTTTCTTCGTCCATTGCCTATAATTGCTTTAATTATTATTGTATATCAACCACTTGAAAAATTAATAAAAGTAATGGCGACAGGACAATTAGAATACTCAAAAGAATTAGTAAAAGAATTGGAAGAGAGCTCTTGGAATGCTATTAGAATCATTTGATTCTATAGCTTTATAAGGACAGGAATGAACATTCATTCCGTAAGTGGTGGTTTGATAGAATTGAAAAAAATTTAATAGGATAATAGGAATGAACGTTCATTCCAAAATGGTATTTTCAAAAATGGGGAATGAATATTCATTCCCTATGCGACATGAAATTCTAATAACAGGAGATGATTCATATGAGCAAGCTAAAAAATTGGAGAAGTTTATCTTTTCTATTATGGATAGTTATTACTATTACAATGATCGTAACGATGCCTAATATGGATAAATTAGTGAAAGAAAAAGGGCACATTACGATTCCTAATACAGAACAAAGTAGTATTGCTGACAAAATGATAAAAGAAATGGATAAAGACGGGACTGAAAAGTATGACATTATAGCTGTTTTCAATAGCGGAAGTAAAACAGCTTTAACAACTGAGCAAAAAGAGGAAATAATAAAAACAATCAAAGCCCTGCAAAATGAAAAAGAGCAATTAGGAATAAAGGAAGTTGTTTCACATTTAGATAATAAAGACTTGGAGAAACAGTTAGTTTCTAAAGATAATACGACTATTTTAACGCAAATATCAATAGACAAAAAGCATGGCGAAATATCAAAAGTTGCAAATAATCTTCATAAAAAAGTACAAACGAAAGGGGTAAAAACGTACTTAACAGGAAGTGACTTAATAGCGGGTGATTTTCTTAAATCCTCTCAAGAGGGAGTGAAAAAGACTGAAGTTATTTCAATCATTTTCATTCTTGTAGTATTAATCCTTGTATTCCGTTCACCAGTTGTTCCGATTGTTTCTCTTCTTACAGTCGGTGTGTCGTATTTAGTTTCAATGGGGATTATTGCTCAGCTTGTAGATCAATTTAATTTCCCATTTTCAAACTTTACACAAGTCTTTGTAGTTGTCGTCCTCTTTGGAGTAGGAACAGACTATAACATTTTATTATTTACGAGATTTAAAGAAGAATAAACAAGAAAATGCATTTTTGGCCACGAAAGAAACATTTAAATCGGCAGGTAAAACCGTATTATATAGCGGTATAGCGGTGCTAATTGGTTTTGCATCACTTGCTTTAGCAAGTTTTAAACTATATCAATCTACTTCAGCGGTAGCAATTGGTGTTTTAGTATTACTACTCGTATTAACGACTTTAAATCCATTTTTTATGGTGCTTTTAGGAAAAGGAATGTTTTATCCAGTTAAAACATTTAAAGGTCATGAGGATAGCCGCTTATGGGGATTCTTTGCGAAAAACTCAGTAGTAAGGCCATTTGTAGCTTTAATTATTGTATTCGTGATATCGATTCCTTTCGTATTAAAATATTCTAATACACTTAATTACAATGACTTATTTGAAGTAGATAATAAGTACGAATCAAAGATGGGGATTAACGTAATAGAAGATCATTTTCCGCCTGGTTTTTCTTCACCAAGTACGTTAGTCGTTCAATCTAACAAAAAATTAGATGAAGGAACGTCTCTACAAACTTTAGATGAGTTAACTGATAAAATTTCGAAAGTTAAAGGTGTTTCAGAAGTATATGCACCGACACGTCCAACTGGAGATAAGATAAAAGAATTATATATAAATAAACAAGCAGGAGAACTAAATACAGGATTAGGAGATGCCAATGGTGGCATAAAAGAAATCAATGATGGATTAACGGATGCTAAAAATAAAATGGGTGGTAATGACTCAGACGGCCTCGCAAATGTTCAAAAGTTAATTGATGGAACGAAAGAGGCGAAAAATGGTGTATCGGCTTTAGGAACAGCGTTGAATCAATTATCGAATGGAATAAACGATGGGGCACAAGGAGCACAGCAAATTGAGAGTGGGTTAACTTCAGTAAATGAAAATATAAATGTCCTATCTAATGCAACGTCACAGCTTCATACTGGTTATGCCCAGTTAGAAAAAGGTTTAAGTTCTTACGATCAATACTTCGGAAGTATTTCTCAAGCGATTGACGGTGCCAAAAAAGGATACGAACAAATTGAAATATTAATAACCAATTTCATTCAAACGAAACCAGAATTAGCAAATGATCCGAACATACTGCAAACGATAGGAATTGCTAAAGAGGCTCAAAAGCAATTAAGTGTACTATCAAAAGAATTAAATGAATTAGCGACGCAACATAAAGCAGCTATGGGGTCATTTAAAGAAGCGAATCAATCATTATTGAAAGTCGATAACGGCTTAAAAGAAATGAGCAATGGAGTTACTAAATTACAAAAAGGGGCAGCTGATCTTAAAAATGGATTAAATGAAGGTGCTTCAGGTTCAAAACAAATTGCGAACAAGTCATCAGAGTTACAAACCGGATTAACAAAAATAAATGATGGGCAAGGCCAGCTATTAACTGGGCTGAAAGATTTGCAAGAAAAGATGGGGCAATTACAATTAGGCTTATCTAAAAGTACAGAAGGGCTTGGGAAAGTAAGTAACGGCCTAAATGACGCACAGAAATATTTAGGCGAGCTAAATGAATCAAAAAGCTCAGAGAAGTTTTATATTCCAAAAGAAGTTTTAGAGGGAGAAGATTTCCAAAAAGCTTTGAATACGTACATGTCACACGATAGAAAGACTGCTAAAATGACAATCATTTTAGACGTGAATCCGTATTCAAAAGAAGCGATGCCAATTATTCAAGAAATCAATAAAACGATAGATGGTACTTTGAAGGGGACCGAATTAAATAATGCGAAAACAGCAATTGGAGGGACAACAGCTAGAAACGTTGATTTAAAAGAAGTAACCGGGCAAGATTTCTTACGTACGGCTACGATTATGTTAATTGGAATTGCGATCGTATTAATCGTAATTACACGTTCATTATTAAACACAATCTTTATTATTGGATCATTAATATTAGCGTACTTTGCATCACTAGGTATAAGTGAACAAATTAGTACGCATGTATTACATGTAGATGCATTAAGCTGGAATGTTCCATTCTTTAGTTTCATAATGATTGTCGCTTTAGGAGTGGATTATAGCATTTTTGTAATGATGCGTTATAACGAGATAGAAGGGGATTCGGTAACGAAAATTGTAAATGCATCTCGTCACATAGGAGGAGTTGTATTATCAGCGGCACTTATTTTAGGTGGTACATTTGCTGCATTAATCCCTTCAGGTGTATTGACGCTTATACAAGTAGCATCCGTTGTCGGTGTTGCACTTTTACTATTAGCTTTAATCGTGATGCCAATATTGTTACCTGCTTTAATAGGGTTAACGAGTAAAATGAAGGATTATACAAAGAAATTAAGCAAAAGAAAATAAAAGAATCCCCTTTTAAAAGTGTGTCATTTACCACAAAGGAAGGAAAAGAAAACAGTAAAAACACGAGCACAACGATTGGGGATTACTGACACAGTGTTTGATTTAAAAGATATAATTTACTTTAGATAGTTCACTCAAATAATGGTGGACTATCTTTTTTAAAAAGGTAAATAGAAATTTATGTTAAAATAATTATAGAGATTGTGAAAAAATGTTCTTAAACTAACGGTTAAGTTACTTTAAGTTTGAAGGGGTGATTGCAGTGGAGTAAGTGATCTTTTTAATCTTGGTTAAATACTTTGAGGGAAGGGATTTATAACTATGAACACAAAACTAATAATAGTAGAAGGTTTACCTGGATTTGGAAAATCAACCACTGCAAAGCTAATAAATGAAATTCTAAGCCAAAATAAAATTGAAGTTGAACTATTTTTAGAGGGAAATTTGAACCACCCAGCCGACTATGATGGTGTATCTTGTTTTAATAAATTTGAATTCGATAGATTATTATCTAACAGTGGAGATTTTAAAGAAGTGCTTCTTAAAAGAGTTCTAAAAAAAGGAAACAATTATTTATTACCATACAGAAAGATAAAAAATGAGTTTGGTGACCAGTTTTCGGACGAATTATTTAACGCTATTTTTAAAAATGATATATATGAATTACCATTCGATAAAAATGTTGAATTAATTGCTGACAAATGGAATGACTTTGCTGAAATTGCTCTAGAAGACAATAAGGTTTATATCTTTGAATGTTGTTTCATACAAAATCCATTAACGATTGGGATGATTAAATATGGTGAACAAAAAGAAAAAATAATAAATTATGTAATGAAAGTTGCAAAAATCATAGAGAATTTAAATCCAATGTTATTGTATGTAGAACAAGATGATCTTGAATTTTCATTTAGGAAGGTATTAAAAGAAAGAACCCCAGAATGGTCCACAGGAATTGTCGACTATTACACTAACCAAGGCTATGGAAAAGAACATAACCATTCAGGTGTAGAAGGAGCGATAAAAGTTCTTGAAGCTAGAAGGAATTTAGAGTTAGAAATATTCGATATGTTAAAAATGAAAAAAGAAAAAATTAATAATACAAAATATGAAAATTGACTCATATAGATCAATGTTAAAAGATAAGTTAACAATACAAATGGTGAAATAGCTTTTTACACTAACGGGTGCAATTCTTTAAAAAGACATCGCTGTTTTTGATACTTAAAGTAACATATTGTGAAATATTGTACTTACGCTAACGGGTGCTTTAGTTGAAGAAGGAAATAAAAACGATCAGAATATTTTCTGAGCATTTTAGTTTGCTATTTATAATGCGAAATGCATACAAATTATTGTGTTATTTCAAATGGTTATTAGCATTTTTCTCTCCCTAAACTGAACCCGTTATTTTAAAAGGGGATTTTTCTTATTTAATAAACTTGTCCATCACATCTTTATATTTTGCAAATTCTTCGTCTTTCATATCGCCATTCATCTGTAAAAGGAAATTACCTTTTGCGTATGTATGAGAGAATAACATAGGAGATGAGTTTCCTAATTCATCGTAATATTTCTTAACTTTCTCTAAGTCGTCTTTCTTTGTAATTTCGAATAATCTACCGCCTTTATCTTCACCGAGCGCAGGTACGATAATACGTTTTCCTTCTTTTCGAAGATTACCAAATTCTTTTTCTGGAAGTCCAGTTGGATTTTCTGCTTGTAGACCAGCACTTTTAAATTCAGAGATAATTGAATCTACTGTTACTTTCGTTTCTTTTTTTTCTTGTTTTGATTCAGTAGGTGTTTTTGCATTGTTATTACCACCGCAACCAGTTAAAGAAGCTAAAGATATACATAACGCACCAATTATTAATGTTTTCTTCAAAAAAATCCTCCTTAAAGTTTATTTTATTTCTGTACAATCTTGTTTCGTTAAAAATAAGAATTTTATTCATGGATGAAAAGAGATGAATAGCAATCAACCGTTGCTATTCATCCATCTTCTACTATATAATAGCTATAGTCTACAATAAGTGAATCGTAATTTGCGGTTTTTAAGACAATCGGTGAGAAAACGCTGAAATAAGCGGTATTAGTAGGAGGACACAAATGATTACAGTAAGTAACGTTAGTTTGCGTTTTGCGGATCGCAAATTATTTGAAGATGTTAACATAAAATTCACGCCAGGTAATTGCTACGGTTTAATCGGAGCGAACGGTGCTGGTAAATCAACATTTCTAAAGATTTTATCTGGAGAAATCGAACAATCAACAGGTGACATACATATTACGCCAGGTGAGCGTCTAGCAGTATTAAAACAGAATCACTTCGAATATGAAGAGTTCCCAGTATTAGAAACAGTAATTATGGGTCACACGCAACTTTACAAAGTAATGCAAGAGAAAAATGCCATTTACATGAAAGAAGACTTTAGTGATGAAGATGGTATGCGTGCTGCTGAACTTGAAGGTGAGTTCGCTGAGCTTAACGGTTGGGAAGCTGAGTCAGAAGCTGCAATCTTACTAAAAGGACTTGGTATTGGTGAAGATCTTCATGATAAGAAATTGTCAGAATTAACTGGGGCAGAGAAAGTAAAAGTATTACTTGCTCAAGCTTTATTCGGTAAACCTGACATTCTATTACTAGATGAGCCTACCAACCACTTGGACTTAAAAGCGATTCAATGGTTAGAAAACTTCTTAATGAACTTTGAAAATACAGTAATCGTTGTATCCCATGACCGTCACTTCTTAAATAAAGTTTGTACGCACATGGCTGATCTTGATTTCGGTAAAATTCAACTTTATGTTGGTAACTATGACTTCTGGTATGAGTCAAGCCAATTAGCTTTAAAATTAACACAAGATGCTAATAAGAAAAAAGAAGAGAAAGTAAAAGAGTTACAAAACTTCATTGCACGCTTTAGCTCAAACGCATCTAAAGCGAAACAAGCAACTTCTCGTAAAAAATTATTAGATAAAATTACATTAGATGATATTAGACCATCATCACGTCGTTATCCATTCGTTGGCTTCACACCTGAGCGTGAAATAGGAAATGACTTATTAACTGTTGAAGGTCTTTCTAAAACAATTGATGGTGAAAAAGTGTTAGATAATGTGTACTTCACTTTAAATAAAGGTGATAAAGTTGCATTTATTGGTCGTAACGATATTGCGATGACAACATTATTTAAAATCCTTATGGGTGAAATGGAGCCAGATAGCGGTTCATTCAAATGGGGCGTTACAACATCTCAATCGTACTTCCCAAGAGATAACTCTAAATACTTTGAGAACAGTGACTTCAACTTAGTTGATTGGTTACGCCAATTCTCTCCACAAGATGAGTCAGAAAGCTTCTTACGTGGTTTCTTAGGCCGTATGTTATTCTCAGGTGAAGAAGTTAAGAAGAACGTTTCTGTATTATCTGGAGGCGAAAAAGTTCGTTGTATGCTATCTAAAATGATGTTAAGTGGTGCGAACGTAATCACACTTGACGATCCAACGAACCACTTAGACCTTGAGTCTATCACTGCATTAAACAACGGTTTAATTGCATTCAAAGGTACAATGTTGTTCACATCTCATGACCATCAGTTCGTACAAACGATTGCAAACCGCATTATCGAAGTAACACCAAACGGTGTAATCGATAAAGAGGCAACTTACGATGAGTACTTAGAAAATGAAGAACTTCAAAAACAAGTAGATGCAATGTATAAAGGTCAATAATAAATAGTGAAAACCCTCGCTTTCTTTATGAGAGCGGGGGTTTTGTTGAAAAGAAATACAATCTTCGTATTTAAATAAAGGGGGGCTAAAATGAATAATTATTCAAAAATAATATTAACGATGGTAAGGGATTTTGATGTTGCACCAGAAGAAATTTTGAAGCATGGATAAACCCTGATATGATGAAGAAATTGTTTTTTACGTTGGAAGGGACGAATAAAATAACAAAAAATACTACTGGGGTAGGCGGAAGTTGGGAAATTGTCGGCCATCGTAATGGAACAGACTATCGAGCAATTGGGGAATATATTGAAATGAATCGTCCTGATAAATTAGCATTTACATTTAAAATGCCACAGTTTAGTGAATTAGAAGATACAATTACAGTTGAAATAATGGAGAAACAACAAGGATCTGAAATGGTATTTTCACAAAATATTATCGTTCCGCATGAGGAGAATTGGGAGAAATCTGATGTTGAAAAAGCACTTAAAGACTATCATGATGGTTCTGAGCATGGGTGGGATTTAATGTTTATGGGACTAAAGGAATTAGTTTAAACTGGAGAAATAAGTTATAAAGGATAAGTTTGTAGAAAAGGTGTAGTTTGAGTAATTATTTCAAACAACACTTTTTCTTATGTGAAATATGTACCAAAATTGGAGATAGATTAGTTTGCAAATGAGGAAATAAAGGGTTATAGTTTGTGGAGTCATAATTAGTGGATGAGCCTTGGGAGAAAACAGGAAATGTTACAAAATTATTTTGTTAAATAGAAACCAAGGTCAAAATGTTTAGAAAGAAATAGTTGAATAAATAAAAGTTACAAATTATAATTACTAATATTCTTCATATAGTTAAACAAATAAAATCTATTTGAAGAAGAAAAATTGAATAGAGAGACAGACTTATACAAAATAAGCCTTGGATGATCAAAAGAGGTGGAGAGATGCAACAATTTTTATTAAAGAGTAAACGAGTATTAAGTAATCATTTTGGATTTTTCGTATTTGCCGTTATTTTACTTTGGTTAAAAACATATGCAGCATATGTGACAGAATTTAATTTGGGGATATCGAACACAATCCAAAAATTCTTACTGTTTTTCAACCCGTTAAGCTCAGCAGTTCTATTTTTAGGTCTAGCATTATTTGCAAAAGGGAAACGAGCTTACATTTGGTTAATTGTTATTAATTTGTTAATGTCTATACTTTTATACGCAAACGTAGTATATTATCGCTTTTTCAGCGACTTTATTACATTCCCGACATTAACACAAACGAATAACTTTGGAGATTTAGGTGGTAGTATTTTTGCATTGCTACACTTATATGATCCACTATATTTCTTAGATACGATCATTCTAATTGTTTTAGTCGCAACGAAATTTGTAAATCCTAAACCAATCCGTGTTGCGAAGCATAAATTATCTCTAGTATTCGTAGCAGGTATTTTATTCTTTAGCATTAACTTAGGTCTTGCAGAATCTGACCGTCCTGAATTGTTAACAAGAACATTTGACCGCAATTATATCGTGAAATATTTAGGTGCGTATAACTTTACGATTTATGACGGTATTCAAAGTGCGAAAGCATCAACCGAACGAGCATTAGCTGATGGAGATAATATGACAGAAGTTAGAAACTATCTTTCATCAACGTATGCAAGTCCAAATCCTGAGTATTTTGGTAAAGGAAAAGGAATGAACGTAATTTATATTCATTTAGAGTCATTCCAAAACTTTTTACTAAACTACAAATTAAATGGTCAAGAAGTTACACCGTTCTTAAACTCATTTACAAAAGATGCGAATACGTTATACTTTGATAACTTCTTCCATCAAACAGGACAAGGTAAAACATCTGATGCTGAGTTCATGTTAGAGAACTCAATGTTTGGATTACCGCAAGGATCTGTTTTTACAAATAAAGCTAATAACACGTATCAATCAGCACCAGCTATTTTAGGTCAACAAGGGTATACATCAGCAGTGTTCCACGGTAACTACAAAACGTTCTGGAACCGTGATGAAATTTATAAATCATTTGGTTTTAATAAATTCTTTGATGCGTCATACTATGATATGAACGAAAAAGATGTAGTAAACTATGGCTTAAAAGATAAACCGTTCTTTAATGAATCGATTCCGTTATTACAAACGTTGAAACAACCGTTCTATACGAAGTTCATTACGTTATCGAACCATTTCCCTTATCCTATTGATAAAGCGGAAGCAACGATTGAACCAGCTAAAACGGGTGATTCATCAGTAGATACGTACTTCCAAACAGCACGCTATTTAGATGAGTCTGTGAAAGGATTCATGGATTACTTGAAACAATCTGGTTTATACGATAACTCAATTATTGTTATGTACGGTGACCATTACGGTATTTCAGATAATCATAGCGCAGCAATGTCTCAAATAATGGGTAAAGAAATGAACTCATTTGAAAATGCACAGTTACAACGTGTACCTTTAATCATTCGCGTACCTGGAATGAAAGGTGGCGTACAACATCAATACGGCGGAGAAATTGACGTTCTTCCAACGTTATTACACTTACTAGGTACAGATACAAAGAATTATGTCCAATTCGGATCAGATTTATTATCGCCAGATCATAAACAAGTCGTTCCGTTCCGTAACGGTAACTACGTAAGCCCAACAGTTACTGCACTGAACGGCAAATACTATGATACAGCGACTGGAAATCCAGTAGAATTTACAGACGAAATAAAACAAAATGAACAAATGGTTCAAAAATCACTAAAATACTCTGACCAAGTTGTTAACGGCGACTTATTACGATTCTACACACCAGAAGGCTTCACTCCAGTAGATCGTTCTAAGTACAACTATAACCATCGTGATAAAAATAAAACGAAGGTGAAGACGACTGAAGACGGGGCAACGAAATAAATAATAAAAAATCCTACTCGTATTCCTATACGGTAGGAGTTTTTGTTTTAAGAGTTACTTTCGGATTTTTGGAGTGCACTTTTTTTGGCATAAAACATGCAAATATCAGTGCTACAAAAGATAAGACTAACATAAATACATAGGCATCACTTGAGCTGAAGATAGAAGATAATTTTGTTACTTGCATAGCTGATATGTTCCCGTTATTACTAGATAACTGTAAAGTATGTGAAGTTGACTGAATCGTATACACTGTGATGATAACTGCTGTTCCAATAGCACCTGCTAATTGGCGAATCGTATTATTTACTGCGGAACCATGTGAACCCAGTTCTCTTGGTAAAGCGTTTAAACCTGCTGTATTTAAAGGCATAGAAATGAAGCTTAACCCAATTCGTAGAATAATGGTACGAATCATTAAATACATATAAGTTGTGGATTCGGTCAAATCAATTACACCCCACATCGAAATAATGATACATATTAAACCTATAATAAAGAGTGGTTTTGCACCGTATTTATCAAACATTTTCCCGGTGATAGGTGATAAGAAGGCATTAATGACAGCTCCGGGTAATAGAAGTAGACCGGATTCGAATGCAGTAAAACCTCGTCCATTTTGTAAGTAAATCGGTAATAGAATTAAATCCGCATACATAATCATCGTAATTAGTATATTAATGATTGAAGTAAGAGTGAAAATTTTATATTTAAATACGGATAAGTTTAGTAGTGGATCGCTAGACTTTATTTGACGTAAACAGAATAGAGTTGTAACGATTATTCCGATGATAATTGTAATAATAACAACTGGATGATTCCATCCTTTACTTCCTGCACTACTAAATCCGAATATAATACAACCAAAGCCAACCGTTGATAAAATGATACTGACGATATCTAATTTTGCTTTTGTTGTTTCAGCAACATTCATTAAATATTTTAGCGCGAGAATAATAACGATTAATACAAATGGAGCTAATCCAATAAATAACCATCTCCATGAAACATATTCAACGATAAATCCAGATAATGTTGGAGCGATGGCTGGTGCAAAAATGATGGCAAATCCGATGGTCCCCATAATGCTTCCACGCTTTTCACTTGGGTATAAATATAAAATAACAGTCATCATTAGCGGCATAATAATTCCTGCTCCAACTGCTTGAATCATTCTTCCTGTTAACAGAATGCCAAAATTCATGGCGCATGCACAGAGAACCGTCCCAATAAACAAAGAGAGCATCGAGCTAATAAATAGCTGCCTTGTTGTAAATCGTTTCATTAAAAACGCAGTAATTGGAACGAGAACACCATTTATGAGCATAAAGCCTGTTGATAGCCATTGCACTGTTGCAGCCGTAACATCAAATACTTCCATTAAATTACTCATCGCCACATTTAATAGCGTCTGATTCAGTGTTGATAAAAAACAGCCGGCAATGAGCACAACTAATATAATTTTTTTATTTCTTTCTGATATTTCCTTTTGCATTGGTAAACTCCTTCATTGTTTTCTTGATTTATCGACAATGTGTCGATAAAATTAATGGTAACAAAATAAATTTTCTTTGACCATGAACAGTTTTGTTGAAAATGTTCACTACTCGACATATAAGGTATGCACTGTCGAGTAAGTAAAGAGAAAATCTATAAAGGAGTTTCAAAATGTCTACACCTAAAAAAGAAGATCCTCGTACAGTTCGTTCAAGAGAAATGTTTAAAAATGCTGTTTTTGCTCTCCTATGTGAGAATCCTAGTACTTCAAGTTTAACGGTTCAGAAAGTCGCAACAAAAGCAGGATTAAATCGGACAACATTTTACTTACATTATCAAGATATTCAAGATTTACTAGACCAAATCACAAATGAGATTTTAAATGAGCTTTCTAATAAAATTGTTGATTTAATACATGCAAAAGATTTATCAGAAAAACAAAAGCTAACACAATTACTTGATTATTTATATATCCATCGAAATTATTTATTTATATTATTTAAAATGAATCAATTTGAGGAGCAACTATTTTTATTTTTAAAGCAATTAATAGAAACGAGAAGAGAGAATACGATAAAGGATTTGCCAGATGACTATGTTGCGGTTGATATTAAAACAGCCTCTTTGGTAGGTATCATCATGTGGTGGATAAGGAATGGACTTCACTTTAGTTCAGATTATATCGCAAATCAAATTTATTTCATGTATAAATAATGATTTTAAGGATCGGAATTAATAGAACTTTATAAAACAAAAGGTTCCGAGAAAGAAGGGGATAGTCATGAATTTTAAAAATAAAAAAGTAGCATTACGCTTAGAGGTTGTAAATTACCAATATAAAGATGCAAAAGACGAGTGTGATAGAAATTGGTTAAGAATAAAGGCAAAACTATCAGAAGAAAATAAAGTTTTTGAAACGATGGATCCTTTTTTACAAACATACGACTTACAGTACATGATAAAATGGTTTGAATCTTTACCAAACCCTACATATAACGAACTAGATTTCATAGAACCAAATTTAGCGTTTGAATTTATGGGGGGAAAATCAGGGGAGTTTAACATTGTTATTCGCTTATCGCTGGAACTTAACCCAGCATGGTGTACGGAAGAAGCGTACGAATTTTCTATCGGTATAACTCAAGATGATAGAGAGAATATTATTCGTTCTATTGAAGAGCAACAAAGGAAATTCCCAAAACGATAAAAAAGACTTGATTACCTACAAGAGGGAATCAAGTCTTTTTATTACATACGATTATCATGCCAGAAGTTTAATGAGGAATGTTCATTTAGGTATAATCTTCTTGGAATAATTGAATGTGGAAATAATTAGAAAGACTAAATAAGATAATATGTTATGAAATCTTTTACTTGTATAAGTATGTGTTTTATTAGGTATATATAAAGACATTAGCAATCTATATATGACTTTTGATAAGTTAAATGCTGTTTTTATTTAAAGTAGTATATTAAAATTTAGATGGGGTAGTTTAGTATTTTTTAGT
>NZ_ALBR01000030.1:0-1757 GCF_002081505.1 Bacillus sp. CDB3
ATATTTAAATATAATTCTGCTGAAAAAAAATTGATTATCAAAAAAATGAAAAATATATTGAAAAATTTTTTTGTACAACAAAATCAGGGAATATATCAAATGTAACTGCTATTGTTGGACGGAATGGTGTAGGGAAAAGTACAATACTTGAGGCAATGAAGGGTTTGTTATTAGATGGTGGGATTTTAGGACGGAAAAATGAAGGGAATTATTACTTTTATAAAAGAATATTAGTAATAAAAGAGAAAAATAAATATAAAATTTTTATTCATAAGGATTTGTTAAGTTTAAATACATCGGGGCAGTATAATATAGTTTACCACGATATAGAAGAAAAGGATATTAATTGTATTTTTTCTGTGAATATCTATGGCACTATGGAAAATACGCACCCACATAAAACAAGTAGCTTTGTTAGAGTAAATGAAACTGATATACTCCATGATACTATGTGTATATACTTCTCTACAGTTTTTGATAGTAATCCTTATTATTACTATACTATGCCTGAAAAATCATATTTTGATCTCTCTAATATGGGAATTTTGAACAGATTAAATAAAAAACAAATTGAATTTAAAAATATGGAGTTGCGAAGGGGAATTGCAGATCGTTTTGAAGAAAAAGATATTCGATTTGGGACATCTATACATAGTCAGTTCTCAACAGAAGAATTAGAAGCTAAAATATTGGCCCTTCAGGATAGTGAAAGTAAAGAAGCGATAAGTAAATATATGTCATTTCCAGAGAAATTAATATTGAATTTGGGGATTATATTTTATATAAATCGGAAAATTTTAGTTTTTTGGTGAGGAAACTGATACTTTATTAAGGTGTGAATTAGATCAAACAAAGCTATATAAAATTGAAAAATTAATATATGAAAAAATTGAAGGATTATCTTTGAACGGTAATGGAAATTCTCTGGCAAAAAGAACATTATACTTTAGGATAATAGATGCATATTTTACTGATTTGGATATTTTTATTCGATTTAAAAAGCGTCAAGAAAATATTAAAATGAAGTTAGAAAACATTAAAGAAGATAATTATACTGATTTCGATATTATTGAAATGTTAAATGTTTTTCGAGAAATAGTACTAAAAATGAATGAGGATGATGAATTAGACTTAAATAATAAATTAAAAGTATTTAAAACTTTCAATAAAGAAGAGTTTTTAAAATTACATAAAGGGTATATAGATTTAATTGATTTTTTTGAGATGAATATTCAGAATAGTTGTATTAGTTATCGGGAAGGAACTATTAATTCAACTAAAATGGACGGAAATGGAGTTCAATCTACTTATATTTCTGAAATAGCAGTTTTTGAGATAACTTTAGATGATGATGGATTAATGCTAGTAAATGAATTAATAAAAATATATAGAAGGTTATATACGGCTGTAGATTTTTTAAAGTTTAGTTGGGTAGGTATTAGTTCAGGAGAAGATGCCTTGTTCTCTATGTTTTCACGCTTTCATCTATTAAGAGAAAACATCATCGAGAAAAATGTCGTAATTTTTTTTGATGAAGGTGAATTGTGCTTGCACCCAGAATGGCAGAGAAAATATATAGATATAATTACAAATTATATGCAGCGAATCTTCTCTAGTGCAAAAAATATTCAGGTAGTATTTTCAACAAACTCTCCACTGTTAATTTCAGATTTGCCAAATCATAATATTATCTTTTTGGATCGTTTTAAAGATGGGGATTTTGCTGGGAAATGTATGGTTGTTGAAAATTCGGAGTT